>NZ_FOCS01000015.1:0-159056 GCF_900110155.1 Methylobacterium sp. UNC300MFChir4.1
CTCCGCGACCGCCGCCCGCGCGAGACCGGCCGAGCCGTCGACCTGCCGGCCGATCTCCTGCACGGAGGCGCCGAGTTCCTCGGCCGCCGCCGCCACGGTGCCGACGTTGCTGGCCGCCTCCTCGGCCGCGGCCGCGACGGTGGTCGACTGCCCCGCGGTCTCGGCCGCGGTCTCCGTCATGCCGCGGGCCGTGGCCTGCAGGCCGGCCGCCGCGGTCGAGACCTGCGCGACGATCCCGCCGACGGCGTCGGCGAAGCGGTCGGCGACCTGCCGCATCGCGAGGCCGCGCTGACGCTCCGCGTCCTGCCGCGCCGCCTCGGCCTCGGCCTCCAGCTGCCGGGTGCGGATCAGGTTGTCCTTGAACACCTGCACGGCGCGGGCCATGGCGCCGATCTCGTTGCGCCGCCGGAGGCCCGGGACGGCAACGGCGGAATCCCCGGCCGCGAGGGCCTCCATGGCCGCGGTGATCCGCCGGATCGGCCGGAGCACGCCGCGGAACAGGGCGAGCAGCCCGAGGGCGACGAGCAGCAGGGTCGCGACCAGGGCCGCCCCGTCGCGCCACAGGGTGCTCCGCGCCGCGCCGGACAGGGCCTCGGCCCGCGCGACCATCTCGTCGAGGCAGACGAAGGCGAGGTCGACGAGGGTCACCTGTTCGGGCGTGTCGAGCTTGCGCGCCTGGGCGAGCGTCAGGCCCGGCGGCGCGCCGCGAGCCAGGGCCTGCGCCAAGGCGCGCCGGCGGGCGAGGGGGGCGCCCTCGAAATTGTTCTCCCGGGCTCGCCGGAACGCGGCCTGGGCCGCCCCGGACGCCTCGGCCGCGGCCTCGACCGCCGCGTTCCAGGCCGCGTCGAGCCGTCCCCGCTCCTCGGCGGCCGCGACGGTCTCGTCCAGCGATCAGGACGCCCCGGCCGCCAGGGATGTCTGCACGCGCAGCGCGACGGCGCCGTTGGCCATGCGCGTCGCCCACGCCGCCCGCTTCAGGGCAAGGTCGCGCCGGAGGAGCCCGTCGGACAGCGGGATCGCGGCGTCCACGGCGTCGCTCGTGGCGATCAGGGCATCGAGCATGGCCTGGAGGGCGGCCCTGGCCTCCGCCCCGTCGCGACGCGCGCCCGGCACGTCCAGGGCGGCGTCGACCCGCGGCCGGAGGCGATCGAGGCGGCCGCTCGCCTCGTGCAGCCGGCCGAGGGTCGCCGCCACGGCGGGCATTTCCAAACCGTCGAGGAGCGGCTGGGCCGCGGCGAGCCCCGCGATGGCCCGCTGCCGGTCGGCGTAGAGCGACGCGCGGGTCTCGGCCTCGACGGGCTCGGCGGCGGCGAGGAACTGCAGCGTCGCGCCCCGCTCGAACCGGGTCACGTTCAGCGTCTGGAGGAGGGCGCGGCTCGCCCGCACCAGCGCGATGACCCGCTCGGCCTCGGCGGCGTGCTGACGCGCCTCCCGCACGGTGCCCGTCGCGAAGCCGAGCATGATCGTGGCCATGACGACGAGGACGAGGCTCATGGTCGTCCGGATGGACAGGTCCCGTACGCGCATCGTGCCTCGGCTCCGGTCGCCCGATCGGCCGGGCATACCAGATCATAGCAAGTTTTTCCCCGCACAGCCGGGAGAATGCGGGCGGACTCATTCACAGAACTGTCTTAAAATTTCCCCTTCCGAATTATTTATCTGCAAAACGACCGGATAATGGTCGGGCACGAGCGCAGATATTCTCAGTCACCAATCGATCGGACGCGGATTTTTTGCGGAAACACTTTTATCTTCCCTGTGCGCAACGACACTCACGCTCGGAACGGCGCGCCGTCCGAGGGGTCTCGCGTCCCTCTCGGGGACGCCGCGTCAGCCGGCCAGAAGCGCGGCGAAATGGGCGACGAGCCGCCGGGCGACCTCGTCCTTGCCGAGGCGCGGCCAGGTCTCCACGGCGCCGTCCCGCCGGATCAGGTGCACCGTGTTGTCGACGCCGCCCATGACGCCGCCCTCGGCCGACACGTCGTTGGCCACGATGAGGTCGCAGCCCTTCCGGGCGATCTTCGCCCGGGCGTGCTCGACCACCGTGTCGGTCTCGGCCGCGAACCCGACCACGAGGGGCGGGCGCCCGGCCGGCCGGCGCGCGATCGTGGCGAGGATGTCGGGGTTCTCGACCAGCGGCATCGGCGCCGGCCCGGTTCCGTCCTTCTTGATCTTCTTGCTGCCCGCCTCCTGCTCCGGGCGCCAGTCGGCGACCGCGGCGGCGAAGACCGCGATGTCGGCCGGCAGCGCTTCCTCGACGGCGGCCAGCATCTGCCGGGCGGTCTCGACCCGCACGACGGCGACGCCCGGCGGGTCGGGGAGCGCCACCGGCCCGGAGACCAGGGTCACGGCGGCGCCGGCCGCGGCGGCGGCGGCCGCGATGGCGTGGCCCTGGCGGCCCGATGAGCGGTTGGCGATGTAGCGGACGGGGTCGATCGGCTCGTGGGTGGGGCCCGAGGTCACGAGCACGCGCCGGCCGGCCAAGGGCCTGTCCCCGCTCGGGGTGCCGAGCATCCGCTCCAGCGCGTCGGCGATCTCGTTGGGCTCGGCCATCCGGCCGGGTCCGGATTCGGGCTCGGCCATCCGGCCGGCATTCGGCCCGACGATCCGGACGCCGTCGCCCTCCAGGACCGCGCGGTTCCGGCGGGTGGCGGGGTGCGCCCACATCTGGACGTTCATGGCCGGCGCGATCAGGATCGGAAGGGTCGTGGCCAGCAGGACCGTGGTCGCGAGGTCGGCCGCGTGACCGCCGGCCATGCGGGCCATCAGGTTGGCGGTCGCGGGCGCCACCACCACGGCATCCGCCTGACGGGCGAGCTTGATGTGGCCGATCTCGGCCTCGGAGGCGCGGTCGAACAGGTCGGTATGCGCCCGCTCACCGGCGAGCGCGGCCGCCGCCAGCGGCGTCACGAATTCCTGCGCCCCCGCGGTCAGCACCGGGCAGACGCTGGCGCCCCGCTCGCGCAGCCGCCGGATCAGGTCGAGGGCCTTGTAGGCCGCGATGCCGCCGCCGATGACGAGGAGGACGCGGCGATGGGCGAGGGTCTCGGTCATGCCGCCGACCCTCTGCGCGCCGGCGCGCGCGCGTCAAGCCGCCTCAGGCGGCGGCCGGGACGGCGGGCGCCTTCAGGCCGCCGAACCGGCGCTCCCGGCGGCCGAAATCGGCCACGGCCTCGGCGAGGTCGTCGGGCCCGAAATCGGGCCACATCCGCTCGGTGAAGAGCAGCTCGGCGTAGGCCGCCTCCCACAGCATGAAGTCGGAGAGGCGGCGCTCGCCACCGGTGCGGATCAGCAGGTCGACATCCACCGGCGAGCCGTGCATCGGACCGGCCACCAGCTTGCCGAAGCTCTCGCGCGTCGGCTCCTCGCCGGCGAGGCGCTGCGCCGCCGCGATGATCGCGTCGCGGGCCGAGTAGTCGACGCAGATCCGCAGATGCAGCCGGGTCCCCGCCGCCGTGGCGGCCTCGGCGGCCGCGATCGCCTGGGGGATGCCGTCGGGCAGACGGTCGCGCCGACCGACGACGCTGAGACGGGTGCCGGTGCGGGCGAGGCGCTGGGTCTCGTTGCGCAGGTACGAGCGCAGGAGCCGCATCAGGCCGCCGACTTCCTCGGCCGGCCGCTGCCAGTTGTCCGCCGAGAAGGCGTACAGCGTGAGCGTGCCGATGCCGTGATCCGGGCACGCCTCGGCGGTGCGGCGGATCGCCTCGACGCCCCGGTGGTGCCCGGCCAGCCGCGGCAGGCCGCGCTGCGTCGCCCAGCGCCCGTTGCCGTCCATGATGATCGCGGCGTGCAGGGCTCCCGGCACCGCTTCGCTTTGCATCGTAAAGTCTCCCGGCATGGGCGTGGCGTAGAGGTCTATCGAAACGGGATTAACATTCCCGGCGGGACGGGCGGTCTCACGCCGTTTTCGTGGCCGGATCGAGGCCGCGGACACCGGATTCGGGGCCGCGCTCGGCCGCCTCCGCGGCGTCGCGCACCACCTGCTCCAGCACGCCGAGATAGCCGATGAAGCGCCGACGCCCGACCGCCGTGAGGCGGCAGATCGTCTGCGACCGGTTCTGCGCGAAGCGCTTCTCGAGGCTCACCAGATCCGCCTCGCTCAGAACGGCCAGGTGGCGGCTGAGATTGCCGTCGGTGAGCCCGCACAGCCGCTTGAGATCCGGGAAGGGCAGCCCCTTCGGGTGCGCCACCAGGGAGGTCAGCACGCTCAGGCGCGCCCGCTCGTGGATGATCCTGTCGAGCCCCTCGTAGGAGAAGCGCCCCTCGGAACGGTCAGCGGTCGTCATCGAAGGCCCGGGCCCCGTGATGGATGATCCCGGCCAGCCACGCCTGGCCGAACAGGAAGGGCAGGCCCATCGTCCAGGGCGACAGGGCCCGCGTCTCGGCCGAGACCGCCAGGACGGCGAGGCCGGCGAGCAGGTACCAGGCCCCGACGCCCTGGACCGCCCGGGGCAGGATCCGCGCCGAGGCGAAGAGGCCGAGGCCGACCAGAACCTGCCAGAGACCCGGCAGCATCCAGACCTCGCCGGGCGCGAAGCGGGCGATGACCAGGGCGAGGCAGGCCCCCGCGCCCGCGGCCGGCAGGAACACCTCGATGGCGTTCCACACCATCGCGTCGGCGAGGCCGGAATGCAGGCGCCGGCTGCGCCGGACCGCCTCGACGCCGATCATCGCGAAGGCCGCGAGGGCCGCCGCGATCCAGAGGCCGAAGAACAGGCCCGGCCGCGCCGCGGGATCGCCGAGCCACAGCGCCTGCCCCGCCGCGCAGGCGAGCGCGAGGCCGCCGGTGCCGGCGACCGTCGCCGCGCCCAAGCCGCGGAACGCCGTGTCGCGGGCGATCTGCGAGCGGATGGCCACGATGTCGGCCAGCGCCTTGTCCAGGTCCTGCATGTGCCTCAAGCCCCCGGCCGCAGCATGCCGCACACCCCACTTTGCACCGCAAAGTATCGACGGGGTCGGCCCACCGCAAGCCGATTTCCGCGCGCGCATGCCGATCTTCTCAGCATCCGGGACCGCGGTCGAGTTCGCCCCCGGGTGAATTCTACCTATCGGTTGTATTCGCCACACCGTCTTTAGTGGAACGCCACGGCGCTCCGCGGCCGGTCCTCGGCATGGCCGGCGGCGGACGAAAGCCGTCAAACCGCACCCGCGCAGGGTTTCTCGGAGCGCGATCCGGGCCCATATTGTTCTCATGCCCGCACCGAAGAAACCGCGCGCCGCCTCCGTGACGGCCACGTCCGCCAAGGCGTCGAAGCCCGAGCTGAAGCCCCTGGACACCTATCTGGCGGAGCTTCTTAACCCGGCGCTCAACCGGAACCGTCCGGCCACCGTCGAGCCGCCCCCCGAGGCGCCGGCACGGCCGGGCCGCAAGGCGGGGGGCAGGAAGGGCAATCCGAAGGACGGGGTGCCCGCGGCCGCCACCCGGAGGGCTGAGATCGCCCGCGACGGCTTCGCGGAGGCCCCCCAGGCCGGCTACGCGCTCGGCGACGCGGCCGATGTCGACCCGCGCCTGGCGCAGGCGCTCGGCCTGACGCCGCCCGAGGACGGCCCCGCGCCGGAGGGCGCCGATCTGCCGGATCCCGGCGGCGACGGCGGCGCCTCGGCGACGGTGAGCGCGCTCGAGCGGCTGCTCACCGAGGGCAACCCGCTGTTCAAGGACGGCAAGACCTGGACGCCCCACCGGCCGGAGCGGCCGCAGAAATCCGAGGGCGGCGTCCGGTTCACGCTCAAGTCGGAGTTCACGCCGGCCGGCGACCAGCCCCGGGCGATCGCCGAGCTCGTCGGCGGCGTGCAGGCGCTGGAGCGCGACCAGGTGCTGCTCGGCGTCACTGGCTCGGGCAAGACCTTCACGATGGCCAAGATCATCGAGGAGACGCAGCGCCCGGCGCTGATCCTCGCGCCCAACAAGACGCTGGCCGCGCAGCTCTACGGGGAGTTCAAGGCGTTCTTCCCCGACAACGCGGTCGAGTACTTCGTCTCCTACTACGACTACTACCAGCCCGAGGCCTATGTCCCGCGCTCCGACACGTTCATCGAGAAGGAGTCCTCGATCAACGAGCAGATCGACCGGATGCGCCACGCCGCCACCCGCGCCCTGCTGGAGCGGGACGACGTGATCATCGTCGCCTCGGTCTCGTGCATCTACGGCATCGGCTCGGTCGAGACCTACACGGCGATGTCGTTCACGGTCTCGCTCGGGGAGCGGATCGAGCAGCGCCAGCTGATCGCCGACCTCGTGGCCCTGCAGTACAAGCGCATCCAGTCCGACTTCGCCCGCGGCACCTTCCGGGTGCGCGGCGATTCGATCGAGCTTTGGCCGGCCCACTTGGAAGACCGCGGTTGGCGGATCGGCCTGTTCGGCGACGAGGTCGAGAGCATCGTCGAGTTCGACCCGCTCACCGGCAAGACCATCTCCGAGCTGAAGTTCGTGAAGGTCTACGCCAACTCCCACTACGTGACGCCGCGCCCGACGCTGCAGCAGGCGATCAAGGGCATCAAGCACGAGCTGAAGGGCCGGATCGAGGAACTCACCAAGATGGGCCGCCTCATCGAGGCGCAGCGCATCGACCAGCGCTGCACCTTCGATATCGAGATGATCGAGGCGACCGGCGCCTGCAACGGCATCGAGAACTACTCTCGCTACCTCACCGGGCGAAAGCCGGGCGAGCCGCCGCCGACCCTGTTCGAGTACCTGCCCGACAACGCCCTGGTCTTCACCGACGAGAGCCATGTCACCGTGCCGCAGATCGGTGGCATGTACCGGGGCGACTTCCGTCGCAAGGCGACGCTTGCCGAATACGGCTTCCGGCTGCCCTCCTGCCTGGACAACCGCCCGCTCCGGTTCGAGGAGTGGGACGCCATGCGGCCGATGACGGTCCACGTCTCGGCCACACCGGGCAAGTGGGAGATGGAGCAGACCGGCGGCGTCTTCGCCGAGCAGGTGATCCGCCCGACCGGCCTCGTCGACCCGGTGATCGAGATCCGCCCCGCCCGCAGCCAGGTCGACGACCTGCTGGGCGAGGTCCGGGAAGTCGCGCAGGCCGGCTACCGGACGCTCGTGACCACGCTGACCAAGCGCATGGCGGAGGATCTGACCGAATACCTCCACGAGAACAGCGTCCGGGTGCGCTACATGCACTCCGACATCGACACGCTGGAGCGAATCGAGATCATCCGCGACCTGCGGCTCGGCGCCTTCGACGTGCTGATCGGCATCAACCTGCTGCGCGAGGGCCTCGACATCCCGGAATGCGCCCTGGTGGCGATCCTCGACGCCGACAAGGAGGGCTTCCTCCGGTCGGAGACCTCGCTGATCCAGACCATCGGCCGCGCCGCCCGCAACGCCGACGCGCGCTGCATCCTGTACGCCGACAACATCACCGGCTCGATGGAGCGGGCGATGGCCGAGACCGAGCGCCGCCGCGCCAAGCAGCTCGCCTACAACGCCGAACACGGGATCACGCCGCAGAGCGTGAAGCGCGGCATCGCCGACATCCTGAGCAGCGTGTTCGAGCGCGACCACGTCCAGGTCGATACCGGGCTGGCCAAGGACGCGATCACGGTCGGCCACAACCTCAAGGCCGTGATGGCTGACTTGGAGAAGCGGATGCGGGCAGCGGCCGCAGACCTCGATTTCGAGGAGGCGGCGCGGCTGCGCGACGAGCTCAAGCGGCTTCAGGCGACCGAGCTGCTGGTCTCGGATGACCCGATGGCGCGGCAGAGCGACGTGGAGCGGGAGGCCGGCAAGTTCGGCCGGAAGCCGCCGCGCGGGGGCAGCCGCATCGCCAGACCCGACCTCGACAATATGGGCCCGGGGACGGACCGGGAGCTGCCGGTGGGCGGCCTCGCGCCGGTCTGGCAGGAGCGGCCGAAGCCGCGCTCGACGCAGGGGCTCGGCGGTCAGAAGCCAAAGTACAAGGGCGGCGGTGGGCGACGGCGGGGCTGACCCGGCCGCCGGGACCTCAGGCGGCCTCGCTGCCGCGGCCGAGGCCGTGTCCCGACCCGGCCTCGCCGGCATCGACGATGGCCTGCGCGATCCGGACCACGAGGACGTGGCAGGCCTCGTCGTAGGCGTGGGAATCCGCGCGGACCGCCGCCTCGACGACGGTCCCCGCCTGCTCGCGCACGATCTCGCGGGCGGTGCGCAGCGCGTCGGCGTAGGGCTCAAACGGTCGGGGCATCGTCGCGCTCCGGAGACGCCGGGCCTGGCCCGGATAGGCGGCTGGAACGAGCCGGGCGACGAAACTGTTCCCCCGGCCGCTGGACGTCGATGCCGCAGCGGCCCAGATCAGCCGCGATGAGTGACGAGCACGCGATGGCCTCAGAGACGAACCCGCCCCCGACCCTCGACGACGAGACCCTGGCCTTCGCGGGCCGGGTCTTTCAGCACGCCCGGATGGGTCACGCCGAGGAGCTCGCCGACCTGTTCGGGCAGGGGCTGCCGGCGAACCTGCGCAACGACAAGGGCGACAGCCTGCTGATGCTCGCCGCCTATAACGGTCAGGCGGAGGCCGCCCGGGTGATCCTGGAGGCCGGCGGCGACCCGGAACTCGCCAACGACCGCGGCCAGACGCCGCTCGCCGGGGCGGCCTTCAAGAACGACCTCGCCGTCGCGCAGCTCCTGCTCCGGCACGGGGCCGCGGTGGACGGGACCGGCGACGGCACCCGCACGGCGCTGATGACCGCCGCCATGTTCGACCGCACCGAGATGGTCGACCTGCTCCTGCAGCACGGCGCCGACCCGGATCGCCGCGACACCTCCGGCCAGAGCGCCGCCGACATGGCCCGGGCGATGGGCGCCCAGGCGACGCCGGCGCAGCTCGACGGGGCGCCCCGGCGGCAGGCGTGAGGGCCAGACTCGAGACCAGACCTGTTCGGGCGCGACGGGCGCCGCACACGGGAGCACAGCTTTGTCGCGATGGATCGGGGCCGCCCTGCTGGCCTGCCTTGCAGGACCCGCGTCCCTCGGTTCGGCCTCGGCCGCCGAGACGCCCTGGCCGGCCTTCGGACACGACCCGAGCAACCGCAACTTCTCCGAGCTGACCCAGATCAACCGCGACACGGTCGGCCGGCTGCGTCCCGCCTGGATCTTCCAGACCGGGGTCACCGGCTACTTCCAGGCCCAGCCGGTGATGGTGGACGGCACCCTCTACGTCTCCACGACGCAGAACAACGTCGCCGCCCTCGACGCGAAGACCGGCAAGCCGCTCTGGACCTACACCCACAAGCCGCGCACCGAGAAGATCTTCGGCCCGCCCTCCAACCGCGGGGTCGCGGTGTCGGGGGGCCTCGTCTTCGAGGCGACCATGGACGGGCAGCTGATCGCCCTGGACGCCAGGACCGGCCGGATCGTCTGGGAGAAGGAGGCGGTGCGCCCGGAGGAGGGCGAGACCGAGACCGCCTCGGGCCTCGCCGCGACCCTCGGCGGCAAGCCCGTCCAGGGTTCGAGCCGCCTCGGCTTCAAGATGCCGCCGCTCGTCGCCGACGGGCTCGTCATCGTCGGCGTCACCGGCGCCGGCTACGGCCTCCACATCGAGGACGAGGCGGGCGGCCTCGACGGCGGCTCGGTGGTCGGCATCGAGGGCGGATACGGGCGGCGCGGCTGGCTCGCGGCCTACGACGCGAGGACCGGCGAGGAACGATGGCGCTGGTACGTGACGCCCTCGGAGGGCTGGGAGGGCGGCTTCGTGGAGAAGACCGCCGACGGCACGCCGCTCCACCGCGACATCGCCGCCGAGAAGGCGGCGGCCCCCGCCAACCGCGATGCCTGGCGGGTGGGCGGCGGCTCCCTCTGGATGACGCCCGCCTACGACCCCGATCTCGGCCTGATCTTCCTCGGCACCGGCAATCCGGCGCCGCAGAATTTCGGCCTGTCGCGCCCGGGGGACAATCTCTACACGATGTGCCTCGTCGCCCTCGACGTGAAGACCGGGAAGCTGCGCTGGTACTACCAGCAGGTGCCGCACGACGAGTGGGGCTACGACGTCGCCGCGCCGCCCTTCCTGCTGGACATGCCGGGCGGCGCCAGGGCGGTGGCCTCGGCGAGCAAGACCGGCTGGATCTACGTCCACGACCGCGCCACGGGGAAGCTGCTCGCGCGCTCGGCCCCGCTGATCGAGCAGAAGAACCTGTTCGCGCCGCCGACCCCGCAGGGCACCGTGGTGGCGCCCGGCCCGCTCGGCGCGGTCTCGTGGCCGCCCACCGCCTATGACGGGACGCGCGCCTACGTGCAGGTCCGCCACGGGGCGACGACCTACACGGTGAAGACCGTGCCGGCCGCCGCGGGGCGTCCGGAGATCCGCTACACGGAGACCGGGGAGGCCAGGGGCGAGCCGTCCTTCAGCACGCTCACGGCCGTCGATCTCGCGGACGGCGGCCAAATCGCGTGGTCGGTGCGCGGCGCGAGCCGCCTCTCCGGGGGCACCCTGGCGACCGCCGGCGGGCTCGTCTTCTCGGGCGAGGAGGACGGCCATCTCGACGCCCACGACGCGCGGGACGGCCGGATTCTCTGGCGCTTCCAGTGCGGGGCCGGCATCAGCGGGCCGGCGATGACCTACGCGCTGGACGGCAAGCAGTACGTCGCGGTGGCGGCGGGTGGCGCCTCGTTCACCAGGGCGTCGGGCTTCGGCACCGGCGACGCGCTGCTGGTCTTCGCACTGCCCGATTGACCGCGGCCGGCCCACAGCGCGGACGGATGTCGCGGCGCGCCGGACTCTCGACGCTGCGGCGGGACGGGACGCCCCGGCGCGGCCCCTTGGCTAGTGGGCCACGAAGAGGGACAGCGCGCACAGGGCACTCGCGCCCAGTGCGAACGTCACGTCGGTCCAAGCGAAACGAGCCCTGCCAGGCATGCAGAATCTCCGCGCGAATACAGACCAACAAGTTCCCGTACAAGTTGTTGCCGTCCGCTACCAGACAGAAGCCTCGCGGACGGTGGCCGGAGACGTTCGAGGAGGCAGGCCGGGACGGGTACGCTCACGACGCGCGGCCTTCCGCGGCCGGCGCGTGATGTCCGGGCGCCCGGGGCGCTTCAGCCCGCCGCGACGGCGTAGCGGGTGCGCAGGCGCAGGCCGAACACTGCCATCATGAACATGCAGCAGGTGGCGTTGTTGCCGTTGTAGAGCACCGTCTCGAAGGAGGCCGAGACCAGCCCGAGGAACCACAGCCTCAGGAACAGCATGGTCTCCGCGTCGAGGCGCGTCCCGCCGGCCACGCGCTGAAGGTCGCGCACCGGGGCGAGCACGAAGGCCACCACGGTCAGGGCGAAGAACGGCAGGCCGCCGATCAGCGCGGTGTCGAGATAGGCGTTGTGGGCGTGGTCGACGGTGTTGACCCAGGTCAGCGCCTCGGAGCCGGCATACATGGTCCGCTCAGTCATCCAGAAGGCGCCGATCCCCCAGCCGCGCCAGGGCCGGATCGCGATGTTGTCGATGGCGAACTGCCAGATCTCGCTGCGGCCCGTGAAGGTCGCGTCGGTGAGCAGCGAGCCCACCGCCTCCTGGATCGGCGGCGCCAGCACCGAGCCGATCGAGATCAGCGAGAACCCGATCACCGGGCCGAGGAGCAGCAGGTGGCGCAGGAACCCGCCGGTCAGGACCTGGCACAGGCCGGTCACGGCGAGGATCACCGGCAGGAGCAGGATCGCGGTCTTGGAGCCGCTCGCCACCAGGAACCCGGCCGCCAGGAGCACGATCGCCCAGCCGAGGACGCGGCTCGCCACCCTGGCGACGTAGAGGCCCACGATCACCAGGATCACCATGGCGGCACCGGCCTCGTTCTTCTGCGGGAAGATCCCGCGCCAGAGGCCCGGGTGGCTCGGATCGGAATTGACGTCGAAGGCCGAGTGGATCGCGAGGTTCGGCACGAAGGCGACCGCGAGGTAGGAGGCGAGCACGATGACCAGGGCGGACCCGGCCATGGTCAGCGCCAGCTGGCGGGGCGAGCGGGCCACGATCAGCACGCCCGCCGAGAGCATCGCCGCGATGGCGAAGAGCGCGAGCCGCCGCAGCGACAGGCTCGGCTCGACGGAGAGCAGCGCCGTCGCCCCGAGCCAGAGGGCGCAGAGCACGAGGGGGCGGGTCACCAGGGGGCGGAGGTGGCGCACGCCGATCCGGTGGATCGCCGCCGCCATGGCGGCGCCGGCGCTGAGGAACAGGATCTGCGTCAGCAGGCTGCCGTCCTCGGAGGCCGCGAGCATCGACCGGTCGGACAGGTCCTTCAGCCAGACGTGGTTCCAGAGCAGGACGAAGACGGCCCCGTTCAGGAGCACGCGCAGAACGTCCGGCACGTCGCGGCCCGCGACGCCGCGCTGCCGCCCGTCGGCCGGGATCCCGATCGCCGCGTCCGCAGAAGCCATGCCGTCCCACCGCGAGGCCGCGCCGCGCGGCCAGGACCATTCTAGCGGCCTGCAGGTGCGGGGCGATGGAAAATCAGATGTTGCACCCCGCGATCGCGCGATAACCTTGACGCGATGCCGGCGGGGTCAGCGCCGCATCGTGTACTGCGAGCGGCCGGCGGATTGCCGCATCAGGAAGGACGCCATCTCGGCCAGTTCCGGCGCCTTCGAGCGGAAGGTGACGGACAGCGCCAGCAGCGTGTCCTTGTGGTCGAGGCCCGGGTAGAGCCGCTCCTGGACCGGGACGTGCTCGGCCCGCAGCTTGGCGGCGAGGCTGACCGTGTGCCGCGGCTTCACCACGGTGTCGGCGTCGCCGGTCGCCAGGAAGGCGGGGGGCGAGAGCGGGCCCACGAAGGCGACGGGCTGCGTGGCCTCCGGATCGGGCGCCTTGCCGAACACCTTGACGGTGGTGTCCTGGTCGAACGGCAGGAAGTCGTAGGGGCCGGACAGGCCGGCGACGGCCTTGATCACCTTGGGATCGACCCCGGCGGCGATCACGTAGCGCGGGTCGAGGCCGAGCATCACGGCGTTGTAGGCGCCCGCCGAGTGGCCGGCGAGCACGATGCGGCGCGGGTCGCCGCCGTATCCGGCGATGTTGTCGCGCACCCACGCGATGGCCTCGGCGCCGTCCTCGAGGAAGCCGGGGAACGGCGCCTCCGGGTAGAGCCGGTAATCGGGCAGCACCGTGACGAAGCCCTGCGCCGCGAGGGCGTGCCCGACGAAGGCGTAGTCGTCCTTGGCGCCGCTCTGCCAGGAGCCGCCGTAGAAGAACACCAGGACCGGCGCGTTCTCGGCGCCCGCGGTGGGAACGTAGACGTCGAGCCGCCGCCGCGGACCCTCGCCGAAGGGCTGGTCCTTCGCGGCGAGCCGCCCCCCCGGATCGCGCGGGCCGATCGCGTCGAACAGCGCGAGCGGCGAGGCAGCGGTGAAGCCGAACGCGGCGAGCCCAAGGCAGAGGAGGCTAGCGAGCGCGGTGAGGAGACGTGTCATATCCCATCCGGTTGTCCCGACCGGGCCATACCGCACCGCCCTCGGGGCGGATTGATGACGCTCTCGGGGCGGATCACGAAAAATCAGGTCCGCAGCACGAAGCAGGCGCCGCCGACCTTGCGGATGCGGCCGCACAGGTCGTCGGCCGCCTGCCGGCTCTGAGCCGGGATGCGGATCCGGTAGAAGGCGCGGGTCCCGCGGTTGCGCAGGCGTGTGCCGATGATCATCGGCCGCACCTCGCCGATCACCCCCGCGTAGGCGCTCCGCGCGCGGTTGAAGCTCTGCAGCGCCAGAGCCTTGGAGAAGTTGCCGGCGAGCTGGATGCCCCAGGGGGCGGCCGGCCCCTCGTTGAGGCCGAGGGCGAAGCGGTCGCCGCGCGACGGGACGCGCAGGCTGGCGGTGACCTGCAGGCAGGTCTGCGGCGCTTCCGGCTTGGTCTCCCTCTTGGCCTCCCCCTTGGCCTCCTTCTGGTCCGTCGCGTCCTTCTGACCCTTCGCCTCGGACTTGCTCTCGGACTTGCCGTCGGACTTGGCGGGCGCGCCGCCCTCCGGGAACTCGATCGCCTTGCCGGGGCCGGTCCGCCAGTCGTCCACCGGCTGGCCGGTGATGTTGGCCACGTAGGCCCGCGTCTCGGCGGGCAGGCCGCCGTCGCCGGCGAGCCACTTGCTCACCCGCGCGGCGCCGCCGTTATAGGCCGCGGCGGCGAGGCCCAGATTGCCGAACTGGGTCCTCAGGTCGGCGAGCAGGTGGGCCGCGTGCGGGATCGCCTGCTCGGGATCGAACGGGTCGAGGAGGCCGCGCTCCCGGGCGGTCCCGGGCATGAACTGCGCGACGCCCTGCGCGCCGGCCGGGCTCACCACCCCGACGCGAAAACTGCTCTCGCGCCAGATCAGGCGCGTCAGGAACGGCACCGGCAGGCCGCGGGCCTTGGCCGAGTCGTCGATGAGGCGGCACAGGGCCTGCTCGACGGTCTCGGTCGCCCCCTCGGACGGGGCGGCCGCGGCCGGCTGCGCGCAGGCGAGGGCGAGGAGAAGCGCGCCGAGGCGCAGGGGCGGGGCGGTCACGCCGCGCATGTAGCGACGCGCGGGGTAGGATCAATCCGCACGGCCAACCTTCCTGGGGGAACATCCGGCCCCGGCGCACGAGCGTTGCACCTTTGCACACTGGCGCGACCGGGCCGCGCCGTCGTAGCGTCCCGGGCTCAGAGAGCCGCCTCCGAGGCGGCCCCACGGGAGGAACCGCCGATGTCCGATCCGGCAACCCTGCGCGGCCTGTCCGGCCTGAGCCCCGCGCCGGCCCCGCTCAGGGGCTCGGCGCTCGTGATGATCGACCTGCAACAGACCTACCGGGAGGGCGTGATGCGGCTCGACGGCGTCGAGCCCGCGCTTCGGGAGGCGGCGGCGCTCCTGAGACGGGCCCGCGACGCCGGGATCCCGGTGATCCATGTCCGCCACGATGCCGGGCCGGGCTCGCCCTACGACGTGACCGCCCCGATCGGCCAGATCAGCCCGGAGGTGGCGCCGCAGGGCGACGAGCCGGTGATCACCAAGGCCTATCCGAGCTCCTTCGTGGGCACCGACCTCCAGGCGCGGCTCGAGCAGGCCGGCGTGAAGGACGTCGTCCTGGCGGGCTTCATGACGCATATGTGCGTCAACTCCACCGCCCGGAGCGCCTTCAACCTCGGGTTCCGCCCCACCGTCGTGGCGGCCGCCACGGCGACGCGGGACCTGCCCGGGCCGGACGGCGCCGTGGTGCCGGCCGCCCAGCTCCAGGCCGCGAGCCTCGCCGCCCTCGGCGACCTGTTCGCCGTGGTCGCGCGCGGGCAGGGCGATATCCCCGACTGAGACGGCGGACCGCTCCCGGCACCGGTCGAGGCCGCGCGATCAGGCCTGGAGCCGCCCGATCTCGGCGATCACCGCCCCGAGGCCCGGCCGCCCGTCGGGATCCGGCCCGGTGCAGGCCTGCGCCAGGGCGCGCAGGGAGTCCGGCGGCGCCGCGCATCGGTCGAGCAGCTCGCCGATCAGGATGCCGACGGCGCGGACCTCGACCCGCGCCAGGGCCGCGCCGAGCGGCCCGTCCGGCAGAGCCGAGGCGGCGCCGAAGTCGCTGAGCACGGCCGCGCCGGTCCCGGCATCCCAGAGCGTGTTGTGGGCGTAGACGTCGCCGTGCAGCAGGCCCCGCCCGTGCAGGTGCGCCACCGCCTCGGCCACGGCGCGGGCGATCCGCAGGACCGTGTCGGCGCCGAGGCGCAGGTCCGGGTCGTAGACGTCGCGGCTGCAGCTCGCGAGGCTCGGCGGCCCGGCGAGCGCGCGCCAGTGCGTCGGCAGGAGCCGGAGCAGCAGGCCGCGGGCACCGTCGGGATGGCCCTCGAGCCGGCCGAGCGCGCCCGTGAGGGCCGGGTGCGTCCCGGCGGCGAGGCAGGCCTCCATCTCCCGCTCGGGCAGGCCGTCGCTGGTCATCGCGCCCTTGAACAGCTTCAGGGCCACGTCCTGCCCCCCGGCGGGATCCCGCCACCGCGCCCGGTGGACGCGCCCCGAGGCGCCCTCGCCGAGCAGGTCGCCGACGGCGAGGTCGGCCCACGGCACCGCGGGGGCCGCGACCGGCGCCGTCGCCGGCTCGGCGGGGTTGCCGGCATAGGCGATCCAGGCGAGGCGGGGCAGGCGCGCGAGCCAGGGCGGGATCGCCGCGAGGCGATTGCAGGCGAGCCGGATCAGCTCGAGATCGTCCGCTCCCGACAGGCTGTCGGGCAGCGCCGTGAGCCGGTTGCCCGCCAGCATCAGCTTCTGCAGGCGCGGCCGCTCGCCGAGGGCGGCGGGCAGCTCCGCGATCGCGTTGTCGGTCAGGGTCAGCCAGCGCAGGTCGCGCGGCAGCGACTCCGCCGGGACCTCGCGGATGCCGCAGCCGCGGAAGCCCAGCTGGCTCAGCGCCGGGCAGGCGCCGAGCGCCGGCGGCAGGCGCGGGAACGGGTTGCCGGAGCAGAACAGCACGCGCAGGCGGTGGAGGCGGCCGAGATCGTCCGGCAGGTCGGCGAGGCTGCCCCGGCCGAGATCGAGCACCTCGAGGGTGTCGGCGAGGGCGAAGACCTCGCGCGGCACCTCCGTCAGGCCGTCGGGCAGCCGCAGCTCGCGCGCGCCGCCGAGATCGCCGCGCCGCAGGGCGGCGAGGGTTTCGCGCCGGTCCAAGCCTCAGCCCCGCTTGAAGAAGGCGTCGGCCGCGCCCTGCGCCGCCTGCTTGGCGGCCCGCGCCGCCTCGAGCCGGGCGATCTCGGCGCGCAGGAGCGCGACGCGCTCGTCGAGATCCCCGAGCGAGAGCGTGTCGAGGGGCTGCCCGATCTCGTGGGCAACGGCCTTGCGCGGCCGGTCGTCGTCGTCCCGCACGTCGTGTCCTCCCTACAGGAACGGTGTTCCGGCCCCGTCCCAGGCGAGGCCGAGATGGGCCGCCACGGTGGCGCCGATATCCGCGAAGGTCTCCCGCCGGCCGATCGGCCGGCCGGCCACGCCGGGGCCGAAGGCCAGCACCGGGACCTGCTCGCGGGTGTGGTCGGTCCCGGTCCAGGTCGGATCGTTGCCGTGGTCGGCCGTGATCACCGCGAGGTCGCCCGGCGCCAGCGCCGCCAGGATCTCGGGGATCCGGGCGTCGAACGCCTCCAGCTCCGCGGCGTAGCCCGGCACGTCGCGGCGGTGGCCGTGCTCCGTGTCGAAATCGACGAGGTTGACGAAGATCAGGCCGCCCTCCGGCAGCGTCGCCAGCGCGTCGAGGCCCGCGGTCACGCAGGCCGCGTTCGGGCCCGGCCTGATCTCGCGCCCGGTGGCGCGGTGGGCGAAGATGTCGCCGATCTTGCCGACGCTCACGACCGCGCGGCCGGCCGCCTCGGCGCGGTCGAGCAGCGTGCGCCCGGGCGGGGCGACGGCGAGATCCTTGCGGTTGCCGGTCCGGCGGAAGCCCGCCTCCGGCGAGCCCACGAACGGCCGGGCGATCACCCGGCAGACGCGGTAGGGGTCGCACAGGCGGCGCGCCACCCGGCACAGGTCGTAGAGCCGCTCCAGCCCGAACGCCTCCTCGTGGGCGGCGATCTGGAACACGCTGTCGGCCGAGGTGTAGCAGATCGGCCGGCCGGTCCGGAGATGCTCGGCGCCCAGCGCGTCGATGATCGCGACCCCGGGCGCGTGGCAGTCGCCCAGGATGCCCGGGAGGCCGCCCTCGGCGACGAGCGCGCGGATCAGCTCCGGCGG
Organism: Methylobacterium sp. UNC300MFChir4.1; assembly: GCF_900110155.1. Taxonomy (NCBI): domain Bacteria; kingdom Pseudomonadati; phylum Pseudomonadota; class Alphaproteobacteria; order Hyphomicrobiales; family Methylobacteriaceae; genus Methylobacterium; species Methylobacterium sp. UNC300MFChir4.1. Next base: position 17,617 of record NZ_FOCS01000015.1, read on the forward strand.
GAAGGCCGGCCGGGTCTCGGGGAAATGCCCCCAGGGCTCGGTCAGGGGCAGGCCGGCGATCTCCCAGTGGCCGGAGGGCGTGTCCTTGCCGGCGGCCGTCTCCACCGCGTGGCCGTAGGCGCCGCGCGGCGGGCCGGCCGGGGCGAGGTGCGGCGGGATCCGGCCCGAGGCCCCGGCGGCCGCCAGGCCGAGCCCGAGTTCGGCGAGGTGGGGCAGGCGCAGGGGGCCCGCGCGCAGCCCCGCCCGGTCGCCGCGGCCCTCCGCGCAGCGCTCGGCGATGTGCCCCAGCGTGTCGGACCCGGCATCGCCATACGTGTCCGCGTCCGGGGCCCCGCCGATGCCCACGGAATCGAGGACGATGATGAGCGCCCGCGCCACGGTCAGGCGGGCTCCAGCTCGGCGGGGGCGTCGCTCTCGAGGGCGAAGGCGGCCTTGAACAGGGCGCGGGTGTAGGGCGTCTGGGGGTTCGCGAAGATCGTCTCCGCGGCGCCCTCCTCGACCACGCGGCCGTTCTGCATGACGATCACGTAGTTGGCGAGCGCCCGCACCACCTTCAGGTCGTGGCTGATGAACAGGTAGGCGAGGCCGCGCTCGCGCTGGAGGTCGCGCAGCAGGGTCACGATCTGCGCCTGGACCGAGCGGTCGAGGGCCGAGGTCGGCTCGTCGAGGACGACGAAGCGGGGATTGAGCACCATCGCCCGCGCGATGGCGATGCGCTGGCGCTGGCCGCCGGAGAACTCGTGCGGGTAGCGGTCCATGGCGGCCGGATCGAGCCCGACATCGGTGAGCGCCTTGGCGACCACGGCCCGGCGCTCCGCCCGGGAGCGCGCCGTGCCCTGGACCACCAGTCCCTCGGCGACGATGTCGGCCACCGACATCCGCGGCGACAGGGAGCCGTAGGGATCCTGGAAGACGACCTGCATGTCCTTCCGCAGCGGGCGCATCTGCGCCGCGCCGTAGCCGTCGATCGCCTTGCCGAGGAAGACGATCGGGCCTTCCGAGCCCGTGAGCCGCAGGAGGGCGAGGCCGAGGGTTGTCTTGCCCGAGCCGGACTCGCCGACGACGCCGATGGTCTCGCCGGTCCGGACCCGCAGGGAGACGCCGTCCACGGCCCTGACATGGCCGGTGACGCGCCGGAGCAGGCCCGACTTCAGCGGGAACCAGACCTTCAGGGGGCCGGCCTCCAGGAGAGGGGCGGCGTCGGCCGGGACGGGGTTGGCCCGGCCCTTCGGCTCGGAGGCGATCAGGCGGCGCGTGTACGCGTGCTGCGGATCCGCGAAGACCGCCTTGGTGGCGCCGGCCTCCACGATCTTGCCCTTCAGCATCACGCAGACGCGGTCGGCGATCCGCTCGACGATGCCGAGATCGTGGGTGATGAACAGCATCGCCATGCCGAGGCGCTTCTGCAGGTCGGCGAGCAGCGCCAGGATCTGCGCCTGCACGGTCACGTCGAGGGCCGTGGTCGGCTCGTCGGCGACCAGGAGGTCCGGCTCGCAGGCGAGCGCCATGGCGATCATCACGCGCTGGCGCTGGCCTCCGGAGAGCTCGTGCGGGTAGGCACCCATGCGCCGCTCGGCGTCGCGCAGGCCCACGAGTTCCAGAAGCTCCAGGATCCGGCGGCGGGCCGCCTTGCCGGCGAGGCCGCGGTGCAGGCCGAGCACCTCGCCGATCTGCCGCTCGATCGTGTGGAGCGGGTTCAGCGAGGTCATCGGCTCCTGGAACACCATGGTGATGTCGGCGCCGCGCACGTCCCGCATCGCCCGCTCGGGCAGCCGCGCGAGGTCGCGGCCCGCGAACAGGATCCGCCCGTCCTGGCGGGCCGCGGGGTCGAGGAGGCGCAGGATCGCCAGCGCGGTCACCGACTTGCCGGACCCCGATTCGCCCACGAGCGCGACGGTCTCGCCGCGGCGGATGGTGAAGGAGACGCCGTCGACCGCCACGGTCTCGCCCTCCCGCGCGCGGAACGCCACGGAGAGGTCCTCGACGGCGAGGAGCGGCTGGGGATCGGCCTCTGACATGAGCCCCTTATAGCGCGCCCGGCCCCGGACCCTAGCCCGCTCGGACGCCGCACGGGGCGGGCCCGCACGACGCGGCCGGACGGGCCGGCCGGCGGTCCCGGAAGGTCGGCCCTGCGTCCGGCCGGTCCCGGACCTAGCGCAGCGGCGCCCCGGGATCGATCGCCGGCAGCTCGTTCGCCGGAAGCCCCGTTCCCGCCTGGGCCTGCGGTCCGGCCGCGCCGCGGGCGCGGTTGGCGAGGGCGACGGTCAGGCGCTCGGCGGTCTCGGGCTGCATCACCGCCAGGACCTCGGACATCTTGCGGGGGTTCATGGCCAGCACGATGGGGACCAGCACGTCGAGCCCGAGCCGGTCGAAGACCCGGGCGGCGTCCTTGGGCTTCATCGCCTCGTACATCGTGACGATGTTCTTCAGGGCCTGCTTCTCGGCGTCCTCCTTCGCCTTCGCGACGGCGTCGACCTTGTCCTCGGCCTTCTTGAGGTCGCCGAGCCCGGTCTCGAGCTTGCGTTCGGCCTCACCCAGCATCTTCTCGCGCAGCTCGAGCTCGTCGCTCTTCTGACGCAGGGCGTCGCGCCGGGCACCGAGCTTCTCCAGGAGCAGGCGCTCGGTCGGCGAGGCCGAGCTCCCGGCCGCGGGCGGTGCGGACTGGGCCGGGGCCAGGGGAGGGGCCGAAGGCTGCTCGGGCGCGGCTGCCGGCGCCTCCTTGGCGCCCACCGAACCGGTCGTCACCGGATCGAAGGGCTCGAAGCCGGTGCGCGCCCGGGCGACCGCGCGCCCGTATTCCGGCAGCGCCGCGCTCTCCGGCAGGCCGGCCTGCAGCAGGCTGAGCAGCTTGAGCACGAGCAGCCCACCGGCCGCGAGCGCCACGGCGTCGATGAGGCGCAGCCGAAACTGCCGGACGGGCTTCCGGCGCGCGCGCCGCTCGGGCGTCGCGGCGCGGCGTATCCGCTCCTCGGGATCCGGCTTCGGCGGCGGGATCTTCGGGGCCTTGACCCCGGTCACGCGGCGCGCGCCCGGACGCGGGCGAGGGCGCGCTCGCTCATGGCGAGGGCCGCCGCGGCCGCCACGCCGAGGCGCTCCCCGTTCGGGCTGGCGTGCTCCGGCCGGCGCTCGGCCGGGATCTCCGGCGCGCGCGCCGGCTCGGGGACGGCCTGCGGCGCGGGCCTCGGCTCCGGCGCGGGCTCGGGACGGACCGGCACGGCGCGCATCTGCGCCACGATGGCGCCGATGCGGGTGATCACGCCCTCGCCGGCCTCGACCTGCAGCCGCAGCTCGCCGGCGCGGATCGTGGCGGTCTCCAGGCTCGCGTTCAGGGTGCGGTCGCCCTCGTCGATCGCCGCCCGCAGGCCCGCGATGGCCCGCTCGGCCGTGCCGGTCGCCACCATCAGGTCGCCGATGGTCTGGCGGAGGGCGGCCTCGTCGCCCTTCATCTGGCCGATGCGGCGCGAGAGCCGGAGGGACGTGACGATGGTCGCCGCCAGGAGGACGGCGACCAGGATGTCGGCCGCGAGGGTGACGAAGAGACTCATGACCGGACCCTCATCGGCACTAGTTGTCCGAGCGGTTGTTCATCGAGGCCTCGTAGGCCTGGATCGTCGTGCGCGAGCGGCGCAGCGGCCGGGTGACCTGGACGGCGATGTGGCCGTCGACCCGGCCGATCCGCCCCTGCGTCAGCGCCCAGTCGCCGCAGCGCACGGTGATGAGGTCCGAGGGCTTGGCCTCGAACATCAGCGTCTCGCCGACCTTCAGGCTCATGACCTGCTTCAGCGGCAGCATCATCTCGTGCAGCACCGCGTCCATGGTCACGTCGGCCTGCCAGATCTCGGTGGCGAGATGGCCCTCCCAGACGTGGTCGCGGCCGAGCTTCTCGCCCATGAAGCTCTGGGTCAGCAGCTCCCGGATCGGCTCGATCGTCGCGTAGGGGAACAGGATCTGCAGCATGCCGCCGCGCCCGTCGACGTCGAGGCGCAGGCTGATCAGGATCGCGGCGTTGCCCGGCCGCGTGATGGTGGCGAAGCGGGGGTTGGTCTCGATCCGGTCGATGCCGAAGCTCACGGGCGAGAGCGGCTGGAACGACATCTCGAGATCGCCCAGCACGATCTCGACGAGGCGGCGCACCAGCGTCATCTCGATGGCGGTGAAGGGCCGGCCGTCGAGGCGGCTCGACGAGCCGCCGCGCTTGCCGCCGAGCAGCAGGTCGAAGGTCGCGTAGGCGAGGTTCGAGTCGACCGTGACGAGGCCGGAATTCTCCCACTGCTCGGCCCGGAACACGCCCAGCAGCGTCGGCAGCGGGATCGCGTTCAGGTAGTCGCCAAAGCGCACCGAGGTGATGTTGTCGAGGGTCACCTCGACGTTGTCCTGAAACAGGTTGCGCAGGGAGGTCGACAGCAACCGGATCATCCGGTCGAAGACGATCTCCAGCATCGGCAGGCGTTCGTACTGGACGACGCCCGAATCGACGATGGCCTGCACGCCCCCGGCCCCGGAGGCCGAGAGCTCGCGCATGGAGAAGCCGAGGACGCCGTCGATCTCGTCCTGGTTGAGCACCCGGTCGTTGCCGGCGAGTTCGGGGAGGTTGTCGCTCTCCCCGTCCTCGATCATCGTCGCCCATTCGGCGGCGACGTCGCCCGCGTTGCGCGTGGTGCCCTGCTCGGCGAGCGCCGCGCCCCACTCCTCGGCCAGCGACGTGTCGCCGCCCTCGGCCCCCTGCTCCAGGAGGGCTGCCGACCAGTCGTCCTCGGGGAGTTCGTCCTCGGGTTCCATCAGGCGTGCTCGATCGGGGCCCGGCGCGGCGCGGCGCGCGAAGGACGGGGCAGGGTCGCGGGCGCGCTCACTGGACGATCACGTCCTTGAACAGCACCGCGTCGACCTTGGCGGGGTACAGGGCGATGTTGATCCGGCGCAGAAGCTCCTCGCGCAGCCGGAACAGGCCCATCGAGTTGGTGATGTCGCTGGCGCGCAGCTCGCGCATGTAGACCTGCAGCGCGTCCTCGACCCGCGGCATCAGGGGCTTCACCTCCTCCTCGACCTTGGCGTCCTTCAGCTCCAGCGAGATCCGGACCTTCGCGTACTTGGCCTTGTCCTGGGGCAGCTCGGGAGAGAGGTTGAGGAGCATCTCGCGCACGTCGACGAAGACTACGGCCTTCTTGGCGTCCGGACCGGCGCCCTTGGCGTCGCCGTGCCCGCCGCCATGGCCGCCGCCCTGCGCGGCTTCCTTGCCGTCGCCCTGGCCGCCGCCGCGCATCATCAGGAAGGCGCCCGCGCCGCCGCCCGCGATCAGGACCGCGAGGGCCACCATGATCATGAGCTTCTTCTTGCCCTTCGGGGCGCCCTCGGCTTTGGCCTCGCCGTCCTCGGCGGAGGCCTTTTTCGGCGTCTTGGCCATGGAATAATGCTCTCTCGCGGGAGACCGCGCGCCAGGTACACCTGGATATCGGAGCATCACGGTTAACGCGCCGTTAAGGAGGCAATTCCTGCCGGGTCAGGTTTGCCGCGGCGCAGCCCCCGCGCCGCCGCGACACGCGAGCGTCGCTAACCAAGTCCCTGTCACACCGCTAAAATTTGCCACAGACGGGTTTGGCACAGCGGATGCTGAATGGATCGTTGCCGCCTCCGCGGCCCGCGAGTCCCAGAGTCCACGATGCAGAATGCCCTCTTCGTCGGCGTGTCGAGCCAGATGGCGCTCCAGCGGGAGCTGGACGTGATCGCCAACAACATGGCGAACGTCTCGACCACGGGCTTCAAGGCGCGGAACACCCGCTTCGAGGAATACCTGATGCCGGTGGCGAGCGCGGATTCGTTCGCCCGGCCCGACCGGCGCCTGTCCTACGTCATCGACCAGGGCACCAGCCTCGACCTCGGGCAGGGCCCGATCGAGCAGACCGGCAACCCGCTCAACGTGGCGGTCAAGGGCTCGGCCTTCATCGCCGTGCAGTCGCCCCAGGGCGAGCGCTACACCCGGAACGGCGCCTTCGAGCTCGACGCGCAGGGCACGCTCGTCACCAGCGACGGCTACAAGGTCGTGGGCGAGGGCGGCCCGATCAGCATCAACCCGCAGGAGACCGGCCTCGCCATCGGCCCCGACGGCACCGTGTCGACCAACCTCGGCATCCGCGGGCGGATCAAGCTCGTCACCTTCGCCAACCCGCAGCGGCTGACCAACGAGGGGACCAACCTCTACGCCTCGCCGGAGCCCGCCCGCCCCGCCGGGATCGACGGGCGCCTGGAACCCGAGTCGCTGGAGCGCTCCAACGTCCGCCCGGTGATCGAGATGACCCGGCTCATGGACGTGAACCGGACCTACGCCATGGTGTCGAGCATGATCTCGCGCCTCGACGACCTGCGGGGCACGGCGATCCGCCGCCTCGCCGACGTCGCCTGAGGAGGCCTGACCGATGCGCGCCCTCTACTCCGCCGCCACCGGCATGGCGGCCCAGGAACTCAACGTCCAGGTCATCTCCAACAACATCGCGAACCTGCGCACCACCGGCTACAAGCGCCAGCAGGTGCACTTCCAGGATCTACTCTACCAGAACATGCGCCGGGCCGGCGCCTCGACCTCGCAGCAGAACACCCAGCTCCCGGCGGGCCTCAGCCTCGGCTCGGGCGTGAAGACCACCTCGACGGCCCGCGTGATGTCGCAGGGGACGCTGTCCTCGACCGAGAAGGATTACGACGTCGCGATCCGCGGCGACGGGTTCTTCCGGGTGACGCTTCCGGACGGCCGCACCGCCTATTCCCGCGACGGCTCCTTCGACCTCTCGGCCCAGGGCCAGCTCGTCACCCGCGACGGCTACCTGCTCGATCCGGCGATCACCGTGCCGCAGAACGCGACGTCCGTGACGATCAGCGCCACGGGCGTCGTGCAGGCGAACATCCCGGGCCAGACGGCGCCGCAGGCGCTGGGCCAGTTCCAGCTCTCGCGCTTCGTCAACAAGGTCGGCCTCGAGTCGATCGGCGACAACCTGTTCGTCGAGACCGCCGCCTCCGGGCAGGCGATCAGCGGCCTGCCGGGCGCCGACGGCTTCGGCAACCTCCAGCAGAGCTACCTGGAGGAGGCGAACGTGAACGCCGTCACGGAGATCTCGTCCCTGATCGCCGCGCAGCGCGCCTACGAGATGAACTCGAAGGTCGTCACCGCCGCCGACCAGATGCTCTCCACCACCACGCAGATGTTCCGCAGCTAACCGCGCGACCCGCACCCCGCTTCAGGTCCCTGAACATGTATGCCGGCATGCATCCCGACCCGCTCGATCCCGACTTCGGGACCCTCGACCTGCCCCGCATCGCCGCGGGGGCCGGGGACGACATCAGCCCGATCGTGCGGCGCGTCCCGCGGCGGGTGATGCCCCTCGGCGCCGCCGTCATCCTGCGCGCGCTGCTGGCCTTCCTCACCTTCGCGGCCCTCGGCGCCCTGGCGATCCCGGCCATGGCGCGGGCGGAGGGCCTGCGGCTGCGCGGCGACGTCACCGCCCGCGGCGACGTCCTGACGCTCGCCGATCTCGTCGAGGGCGCGCCCGAGCGCCTGGCCACGCGCCCGCTGTTCCGCGCGCCCAGCCTCGGCGCCACCGGGACGATCCAGACCCGCCGCATCCTCGACGCGGCCTCCGCCCTGGGCCTCAGCGGCCTGGAGACCGGCGGCCGGCTGCAGATCGCCGTGCAGCGCGCCGCCCGCCGCCTCGGGCCGCCGGAGATCGAGGCGGCGCTCAAGCGCGGCCTCGAGACCGGCTACGGGCTCAACGCCCAGAACATCGCGGTCCGCCTCGACGGCGACGGGTCGACCCTGCTGGCGCCGCTGGACCTCGAAGGGCAGGCCGCGGCCCTGGACCTGACCTACGATTCGCGGACGCGCCGCGTCGCGGGCCTCGTCACCCTCGGCGAGCGGCAGGTCTCGCTGCGCGTCTCCGGCGTGGTAGTGGAGCTGCGCGAGGTGGCGGTGCTCACCCGGAACCTCAACCGCGGCGAGCCGGTCAGAGAGGGCGACGTCGCCCTGGAGCGGCGCCCGCGCGAATCCGTCGCCCCCGACGCGCAGGGCAGCGTCACGACCATCCTCGGCGAGGTCGCGCAGAACACCCTCACGGCCGGCACCGTGCTGCGAGTCACCGACACGGCCCCGCCCGACCTGGTCGCCCGCGGCGAGAACGTGACCATCGTGTACGAGACGCCGAGCATCAGCCTGTCGATGCGCGGCCTGTCGAACGATTCCGGCCGCATGGGCGCCGTCGTCAACGTCGTCAACGTCGCCTCCAAGAAGGTCCTGCAGGCCACCGTGATCGGCCCCGGCCGGGTCTCGGTGAGCCCCAGCCCCGCGGGCCGGCAGGCCGCCGGCGCCGCCCCCGTCCAGGCGACCGCCTCCCTGCGCTGACCGCCCGCCCCGCACGCGTCGAAGAGTGATAGCCCGATGGCCCGTCGCACCGTCCTGAACCCGCTCGCCGCCGCCCTGATCGCCGGCGCGCTCGGCGCCTGCAACACCGCCGACCGCCTCTCGCAGGTCGGCCTGACCCCGGCGCTGTCGGCGATCGAGGACCCGACCGCGCAGCCGGGCTACAAGCCGGTGCGGATGCCGATGCCGGACGTGCAGCCGGTCTCGTACGCGCCGAACTCGCTGTGGCGCACCGGCTCCCGCGCCTTCTTCAAGGACCAGCGCGCCGCCAAGCTCGGCGACATCCTGACCGTGAAGGTCAAGGTCACCGACCAGGCGAACATCAGCAACGAGACCAAGCGTTCCCGGGCCAACACCGAGAGCTTCGGCCTGCCCAACGCCCTGGGCCTGGAGAACAACGCGGTCGGCAAGTCCTTCGGCGTCGGAAGCACCGCGCTGCTCTCCGCCACCTCGGCCATGGCCAATGACGGGGCCGGCTCGGTCCAGCGCACCGAGTCCGTCCTGACGAACGTCGCCGCGGTGGTGACCCAGGTCCTGCCCAACGGCAACCTCGTGGTCGAGGGCAAGCAGGAGATCCGGGTCAATTTCGAGGTGCGCGAGATGATCGTCGCCGGCGTGGTGCGGCCGGAGGACATCGAGTCCGACAACACCATCGACTCGGCCAAGATCGCCCAGGCGCGCATCGCCTACGGCGGCCGGGGCCAGATCACCGACGTGCAGCAGCCGCGCTACGGCCAGCAGCTCGTCGACATCCTGCTGCCGTTCTGAGGCACCTCAGGACGGCTCCTCCGGCTCCGGCCCGCGCGTCACGTCGAGGCCGGAGCCCGCGCCGGGGGGCGGGCCGACCTTGACCGGCGCGCCGGTGCGGGCGGCCTCGTAGATCGCCTCCATCAGGACCTGGTCCTGCAGCCCCTCCTCGCCGGGCGTGCGGGGCCGCAGGTTTTCCTGGATGCACCGCGCGAAGTGGTCCAGCTCCAGGGCGAACTGGTTCTTCGGGCTCAGGACCTTCTCGTCCCGGGCGGCGTTCCTGCCGTCGCGGTGGCCGATGTAGAGACGCTGGCCCTGGTAGGCGAAGGCGTTCTGGAGATCGACGGAGGCGGTCCCGGTGTGCAGGGTCAGGCTCCGCGCCTCGTAGACCCCGTAGCTCGTCAGGCACTGGGCGATCACGCCGGACGGGAAGTGGAGGGTGAAGCTCGCCGTCTCCTCGACCTCGCGGTACTTGGGATCGTCCGGCGGCGCGTGGATCTGGGCCTGGATCAGGTTCGGCTCCTCGCCGAGAACCGCGCGGGCGGTGTTCAGGCAGTAGAGCCCGATATCCGGCAGCGAGCCGCCGCCCGCCAGCGCCCTCCGCAGGCGCCACTGCTCCGGCAGACCCGTGGTCTGGCCGTTGAAGGCCTGGATCAGCCGCGGCCGGCCGAACTCGCCCGAACGCGCGAGCTTGATCACGGCCCGGTTGTGGGGCTCGTACTGGCACCGGTAGGCGATCATCAGCTTGACGCCGGCCTTCGCGCAGGCCGCGATCATCTCCCGGCACTCGTCCGAGGTCACGGCCATCGGCTTCTCGCAGAGCACCTGCTTGCCGGCCGCGGCGGCCGCCACGACGTTGTCCCGGTGCACGCCGTTCGGCGTGACGATGTAGACCGCCTGGACGTCGGGGTTGGCCTTCAGGCGATCCCACGCGTCGTAGCCGTAGACGGCGTCGTCCGGCAGCCCGTACTGCCGCGCCACGAGCTTCGCCTTGTCGGGCGAGCCCGACATCACCGCCGCGAGACGGGCGCGCTTGGACTCGCCGAAGGCCGGCAGGATCTCGTCGAGGCTCAGGCGCCCGAGACCCACCACGCAGTAGCCGACGCGCTGGCCCGGCGGCTGCGGCGCCGGGCTCGGGGCGGGCGGCCGGTCGCCCGGCCCGCGCCAGTTCGGGAACATCACCTTTCCGCCCTGCACGGCGCCGGTATCGGCCGGGACCGAAGGGGCCGGCGGGGCGGCCGGCGGGGCGGCCTGCGCGCCGCCGCCGGCCGCGGCGCCGGCCAGGGCGCCCCCGGCCGCGAGGAGAGTGCGTCGTGAGAGCCGGGTGTCGTCCGCCATGTGCCTCGCCGTGTCGCCGGATCGGGAGGGCCGCGCCTGGGACGCCGCCCGCGCCGGGAGCCGCCGGATGGCGGGACCGCGCCCTCAGTGAACGCGACCCGGCTCCGGGCTGTTTCCGTCGAGGAGCGCGGCGCGCAGACGCGCCACCTCCGCCTCGCTGGCGGCGAGCCGGCGCGCGACCGCCTCGGGCTCCGTCGCCGCGCGGGTCTCGGCGAAGCCGAGGCCGACCGACTCGCCCGCGCGCCAGGCCACGAAGGCGCGCCGGGTCTCGCCGCGACAGGGGATGAACAGCTCGACGCAGTCGGGGAGCAAGGCCTCCGCCGGCAGCCGGACCCGCGCCCCGTCGAGGGACACGTCGCGGACCGTGCAGTCGATCTCCGGGAGGAAGGCCGCGACGCGCAGCCGCCCGCCCAGGCAGACGCGGCGTCGGGCAGTGCGGCGGCGCTCGACCACGATCGTCTGACCCTACGGTTTCGGTTGCGGGGACAACCGCCATCCAGCCCGGACCGCCCCCGCCCGTCCACCTTAACCGTCTGTTTACCTTAACGGCGGCCTCAGGCGGGCGGCGGCGGGTCGGGCGCCTCGACCTCGCCGCGGCGCTGCAGCTGCAGGGCGACGAACCAGCACAGGGACGCCCAGGCGGCGCCGATGCACCAGCCGGCCAGGACGTCGCTCGGCCAGTGCACGCCGAGATAGATGCGGCTGATGCCGACGAGCAGCGTCACGCTTACCCCGAGCGCCAGGACCAGCGCCTTGGCGCGGCGGTTGCGCTCGATCCGGGCGATCAGGGTTGCCAGGGTCAGGTAGGCGATCGCCGACATGGTGGCGTGGCCGCTCGGGAAGCTCGCCGTGAACACCTCCATGCCGTGGGGCACGAGGTCCGGCCGGGGCCGATGGTAGAAGATCTTCAGCACCGTCGAGACCAGCTCGCCGCTCCCCACCGCGGCGAGGACGTAGAGACCGATGCGTCGGCGCCCGGACACGCCGAGATAGGCCGCCACCGCGCAGGTCAGGAACAGCACGGTGAAGACGCTGCCGAGCCCGGTGATGTCGCGCATCGCCTCCTCGAGCCAGGGCGGCCCGATCGGGTCGGCGAGATCGGCGGGGTTGCGCAGGGCGAGCAGGATCCGCCGGTCGAGGGCCGCGGTGGAGCCCTCGCCGACCTCGTGGGCGAGGTAGAAGAACCCGTAGCCGAGGATGCTCAGGCAGAGCAGGGCGACGAGGGGACCGACCTCGTTCAGGCGCAACCGCAGCCACACCGCCATCGCGGGCTCGATCAGCCGGTTCTGCCGCAGGTTGCCCGGCGCCCTCATGGCGCGGTCTCCCGGTGCGCGTCGACATCCATCAGGCATTCTCTCCGAAGGGCAGGCGGGCGACGGCGTCCCAGGGGCCGCCGCGGTAGCGCCAGAGCAGGGTGCCGGGGGCGGTGAACCGGAACGGCACGAACCCCGCCGACAGGTCGGCGTGCAGCGCGCGGGCCGTGTCCGGCGACACCTTGTTCTGCACCGTGACGTGCGGGCGCCAGCCCTGCCGGTCCTGGGCGGTGAGGTGGGCCGCGAATTCCTGCGCGAGACGGCCCCGGAAGCGCACCAGCGCGTCGGAGTCGAGCGCGTAGGCGACGCCGCGGCCGGTGAAGCGCAGGCCGGTCACCGCGACCTCCGGCGGCGGCACCGTGCGGGCGAGGGCGGTGATCGCCTCGATCACGCCCCGCTCCCGGTCGCCCGGCAGGTGGTGGAACAGGGTCGCGTGCGCCGGGATGCGGTTCAGTGCTTCCGGGAAGTGGCGGCGCCGCTCGCCGTCGAACCGCGCGAAAGTCGGTTCGTCGAAGGCGAGCGTCAGGATCAGGGGGTCCGCGTCGATCATCGGGGCCAGATGGCGCCCGCGGGCGCTCAGGTCCAGTACAGGATCCGCGCGGCCGGCAGGTCGCGGGCGAAGCAGGCAGTGAGATGGGCGCGCATCGCCTGCATCAGGGGCTTCGGGAAGACGTGCTTCACCGAGCCGAACTTGGTGCGCTTCTCGACGCGCTCCGCCTCGTCCAGCGGCAGGTCCGAACCGGGATACCAGCCGCGCAGCACCGCCTTCGAGCCCGGCGTGAACCGGTGGGTGATGAGTTCGGCGGTGAGGTCGAGATCGGGCACGCCGGCCAGCGCGTCGGCGGCGGCGCGGACCAGCCCGGCATAGGCGTCCGCCCAGTCCGGGACCGGCAGGATCGGCGCGACGGTCAGGCCGACCGGGTAGCCGGCCCGCGCCGCCGCCGCCAGGGCGGCGAGCCGCGCGTCGAGGGGATCGGTGCCGCCCTCGTAATGCGCGGCCGCCCGCGGATTGACCGAGAAGCGGATGCGCGTGCGCCGGTTGTGCGGCAGGTCGAGGAGGGGTTCGACCGCGGCGAACTTGGTGGTGAAGCGCAGCTGCACCGGCGCGTCCCAGGCGCCGAAATGCCGGATCGCCGCCGAGAGCGAGCCGGTCAGGTGCTCGATGCCGAGGGGATCGGTGTAGCAGGACGCCTCGAAGGTGGTCCCCTCCCGCGCCCGCTCGGCGGAGGCCGACGTCACCGCGCCGCGCCCCGCATAGTCCGCGAGGTTGTCGAGGATCGCCGCCAGATTGGCGTAGGCGCGGGTCACCGGCGGCCCGGACAGAGAGCCCGCGAGGTAGCAGTACTGGCAATGGGCCGGGCAGCCCTCGGCGAGGTCGAAGCGCCAGTCGGCCGAGGGCGGGATCGGCTGCAGTCGCAGCTTGGTCGGCGGGGCGACCGTCAGCGCGAGGGTCGCCTTGGCGGCCGCGTAGGCGCGGCGCGGATCCGGCTCGCGCGGGCTCGGCAGGCGGTTGGACGCCAGCCGCTCCACCGGCAGGCCCAGCGCCTCGGCGCGGGCCAGCATGGCCCGCCCGTGGGCATGCTCCAGGGCGGCGGGCATGACCAGCACGCGGCGCGGGCGCCACAGCCTCGCCGGGCGGGCGGGCTCCGGGCCCCCGGGTTGCTCCGGGCGATCGCGGGTCTGGACGGCCGGTGCGGGCGAGGGCGTCATGCCTGACGAACGCGCGGTCCCGGTGCCGGGTCCGGCCTAGTCGCCCGCTCGCGGTGCGGCTAAAGCACCGTCATGTCTGCAGGCAGGGAGAGCGTACATGTCGGCCGCGACGGCTGGTTATTCCTCATCGGGGGGACCAACCGGGTCATGGACCGGTATCGCGGCGGCCTGCGGCACTGGCTGCTGCTGCGCGGCTGGACACGGCTGATCAAGGCCCGCGCGCGGCGGGCCGAGAGCCTCGGCATCCGCTGCCTGCACGTGATCGTGCCGGAGAAGCTGTCGGTCTACGACGACAAGACCGACGGCCTGCGCTACGCCCCCGGCAAGGCCTCGACCCGGCGGCTGGCCCGCAGCCTAGCCCGGCATCCGGCCTATCTCGACCTTCTCGCCCCGCTCCGCGCCGCCCGGAACGGGCCGGTGCCGCTCTACCTGCGCACCGACACGCACTGGACCGCGCAGGGCTGCCTGCTGGCCTACCGCGCGATCATGCGGGCGCTCGGGGCGATCCCGCCGGCCGACATCGGCGCGCGTCCGGGCATCGTCTCGGACCAGCTCATGGATCTCGGCGAGAAGTTGCCGGAGCGGCCACGCGAGCGCCTGGAACGGTTCATGCTGCAGCGCGACGCGTCGCGGGTCGAGACCGGGCCGCTGCTCGCCGCCTACGAGGCGGAAGGGCGCGACCGGGAGGTGCATGTCGGCGCGCATGTCGTCTACCGGAACGCGTCACCGGCGGCCGATCCGCGCCGGCTCGTCCTGTTCGGCGATTCCTGCGCCCATTTCGACCCGTTCCTGCTGACCGGGCTGCTCGCCGAGAGCTTCAGCGAGGTGCACTTCGTCTGGTCGTCGAGCCTCGACTGGGCCTATATCGAGCGGATCCGCGCCGACATCCTTCTGTTCGAAATCGCCGAGCGCTTCCTCGCCAAGCTCCCGAAGGACGATTTCGACGTGGCCGTCGCCGGCCAGCGCGGGACCGGCGGCCGCCTCGCGAAGCTCCGGACCGGCGGCCTCGACGCCGTCGGCCGCGGGGCGAAGCCTCAGTAGATGGCCTGATCCAGGCGGGCGAAGTCGGCGACGCTCGCCGCCTGATACTTCGCGAAGGATTCCGGCGCGCAGGCGATGCCGATCATCAGGACGAGGAGCGTCGCGAGGCACGCGAGCGTCGCGGTGACCACGTCGGCGTGGCGCCGCAGGGCGTGGATCACCAGGCACCCGAACGTGAACAGGGCCGCCTCGGCGACGGGCACCAGCGCGAACGACATCACTTCACCTCCATCGATCCCCCACCGGGTCGGGCAGCTGCGGCACGCGCACGGCGACGGGTGGGTGACGCGAGACATGGCGGACTTTGCTGCACCGCAACAGACAGGCGGGCGCAGGCCTGCCTTGCGTGGCGTTCGCGGGCGGACGCGTCCCTTCACACCGACCGCGCGAGGCCCATCTCGGTCGGACCTCTCGGACAGGCGGAGACGACGATGGGCCTCCTCGTAGACGGCATCTGGCGCGACCAGTGGTACGACACCGCCGCGACGGGCGGCCGCTTCGAGCGCAAGGCCTCGGCCTTCCGCAACTGGGTCACCGCCGACGGGTCGGCAGGCCCCTCCGGCGCGGGCGGCTTCCGCGGCGAGCCGGGGCGCTACCATCTCTACGTGTCCCTGGCCTGTCCGTGGGCGCACCGCACGCTGATCGGCCGGACGCTCAAGGGGCTGGAGGACGCGATCTCCGTCTCGGTGGTCGACCCGCACATGGGCGCCGAGGGTTGGGTCTTCGGCGACACGCCGGGCGCGACGCCCGACCCGATCCACGGCGCCCGGCGCCTCTACGAGGTCTACCTGGCGGCGGACCCGTCCTACAGCGGCCGGGTCACCGTCCCGACCCTCTGGGACCGGGAGCGCGCCACCATCGTGTCGAACGAATCCGCCGAGATCCTGCGGATGCTGAACGACGCCTTCGGGGGCACCGGCCCCGACCTCTATCCCCCGGACCTGCGCGCCGAGATCGACGCCGTGAACGGCCGCGTCTACGACCGCGTGAACAACGGCGTCTACATGGCCGGCTTCGCGACGACGCAGGAGGCCTACGCCCAGGCCTTCGAAGCCCTGTTCGCGGAACTCGACGCGCTCGAGGCGCGCCTCGACCGGAGCCGCTACCTCTGCGGGGACCGGCTGACCGAGGCCGACATCCGGCTGTTCACGACGCTGGTGCGGTTCGACGCGGTCTATGTCGGGCACTTCAAGTGCAACAGGCGCCGGATCGCCGACTACCCGAACCTGTCGAACTACCTCCGCGACCTCTACGCGTTGCCGGGCGTCGCGCCGACCGTGAACCTCACCCACATCAAGCGGCACTATTACGAGAGCCATCCGACCATCAATCCGACGGGGATCGTGCCCCTCGGGCCGGACCTCGACCTCGCCGCGCCGAACGACCGGGCCCTGCGGTTCGCGGGCTAGCGGGCCGCCCCGCCCGGCGTCCCTTCCGCGCCCGTGCGGGTAGGGTTGAGGGCGTCCGGCGCGTCCGCGACACACCTCCCGTCGCGCCGGTCCGGGGGCCGTGCCCCTCGACGGCGTGCGCGGCGCGCCTAGTTCGGCTCTCAACCGGAGGATGCCCGACACGCCATGACCAACAGCCTGCGCCTCGCGCTGCTCTGCGCCCTCGTCAGCCTGCCCTCCGCGGCCCGCGCCCAGGCGGCGCTGCGGCTGGAAGGGACCTGCGAGAAGCTCGTCATCGGCACGCAGGACCTGAGCGCGGCCTGCAGCAACGTCCTGACGAACGCGGTGAGCCGCAACCGCACGAGCTTCGACTTCACGACCTCCGACGGTCAGACCCTCAGCTTCAGCGGCAACGGCGCCCAGCAGGAGGCCACCGAGGAGACCGATCCGCTGCAGCCGATCAACGTCGTCACCACGGGCAAGGACGGCGCCCCGATCCTCGCGATCGGCGCCTGCCGCTTCTCGACCCCGGAAGCCGGGCGCACCGCGATCACCTGCGAGGCCAGCACCGCCGACGGGCGTCCGTTCGCCGGCACCTTCGTGACCGCCGCCAAGGCGGCGGCGGGCGCGCCGGCCGCCGCGCCGCCGCGCTGAGGATCCGGCCCTCCGGGCTGGTCAGACCGGGGCGGAAGCCCCATTTAAGGCGCTCCACGAAAAAGGTTCCGAAGCCAGACCGATGCTCAACGACACCCTCGCCGCGGGCGGTACCCCGGCCGGCGACACCGGCTCCCTCATCAAGGACACGACCACCGCGAGCTTCCGTCAGGATGTCATCGCCGAGTCGATGAACCGGCCGGTCCTGGTCGATTTCTGGGCGCCCTGGTGCGGGCCCTGCAAGCAGCTCACGCCGGTCCTGGAGAAGGTCGTCCGGGAAGCCGCGGGCGCGGTCGTCCTCGCGAAGATGAACATCGACGAGCATCCCTCGATCGCCGGTCAGCTCGGCATCCAGTCGATCCCGGCGGTCATCGTCTTCCAGAAGGGCCAGCCGGTCGACGGCTTCATGGGCGCGGTCCCGGAGAGCCAGATCAAGGAGCTGATCGCGCGCGTGGCCGGTCCGCAGCAGGACCCGCTGGAGGCGGCCCTCGCCGACGCGGCGGCCCTGATCCAGGAAGGCGACCTCGCCGGCGCCGCCGAGATCTACGCGGCCGTGCTAGAGCAGCAGCCCGACAACGTCACCGCGCTGGCCGGCCTCGCCAAGATGCAGCTCGACGCGGGCGAGATCGAGAACGCCAAGCGCGTCCTGGCGATGGTTCCGGAGGCGAAGGCCGGCGACCCGGCGCTCGTCGGCATCCGCGCCGCCCTGGAACTCGCCGAGCAGGCGGCGTCGCTGGGCGACCTCGCGGGCCTGCAGCGCGAGGTCGAGGCCAACCCGGACGCCCATCAGGCGCGGTTCGACCTCGCGCTCGGGCTCGCCGCCCGGGGCGAGCGCGGCCAGGCGGTCGATCACCTGATCGAGCTGCGCAAGCGCGACAAGGACTGGAACGAGGACGGTGCGCGCAAGCAGCTGCTGCAATTCTTCGAGGCCTGGGGCGTGATGGACCCCGACACGATCCGCGGCCGGCGCAAGCTCTCGGCACTTCTGTTCTCGTGAGGCACCGGCTCGCGCGCCGGCCCACCGATCGGCCCCTCTGGGAGGCGCCATGAGCACCCATGCGAGCTACAAGGGCCCCGCGGATTGCCCGGCCGTGATCCCGGTCTTCCCGCTGTCCGGTGCGCTGCTGCTGCCGCGGGGACAGATGCCGCTCAACATCTTCGAGCCGCGCTACCTCGCGATGGTCGACGATGCCATGCGGACGGACCGGATCATCGGGATGATCCAGCCCGACCCGGAAGGGTCGGGCGGATCGAATCCGAAGCTCTACCGCGTCGGCTGCGCGGGCCGCGTCACCCAGTACGCCGAGACCGGCGACGGCCGGTACCTGATCTCGCTCACCGGCGTCACCCGGTTCCGGGTCGAGAGCGAGCTGGCCTCGATCGGCCCCTATCGTCGCTGCCACGTCTCCTACGACGAGTTCGCGGTGGACTTCGAGCCGCGGGCGGGCGAGGAGCAGGTCGACCGCGAGGGCGTCCTCAAGGCGCTGCGCGATTTCGTGGAGTCGAACGACCTCAAGGTGGACTGGGCCGGGATCGACGAGGCGCCCGACGAGGCGCTGGTCAACGCCCTGTGCATGATGAGCCCGTTCGGCGTGCGCGAGAAGCAGGCGATGCTGGAGGCTCCCGACCTGAAGACCCGGGCCGAGATCCTGATCGCGGTCACGCAGATGGAACTGGTTCGCGGCTCGGGTCCCGAGTCGCCGATGCAATAGGTTGCCCCACCGATGTCCAACGATCTCACCGCCCCCGTCGAGGCGACCCGCGTCGACCCGAAGCTCCTGGAGATCCTGGTCTGCCCGCTGACCAAGGGCACCCTGGAATACGATTCGGCCCGGCAGGAGCTGATCAGCCGCTCGGCGAAGCTCGCCTACCCGATCCGCGACGGGATCCCGATCATGCTGCCCGAGGAAGCCCGGCCGCTCACCGACTGAGCACCGCGAGTCGCTCCGGCCGTCCCGCGCGGCCCGTCACAACCCGAGAGGGCGGCGCGGCGCGCTAGTCGGCTGCCCGCGCCCGCCGACGGATCCGATCATGGATCCCGCCCGGCCCGATCGAGGCCGGTTGCTCAATCGCCGGCCCGCCCCGAGGCGCCCGAGGCTCTCCCGCGCGGGCAGGTTCGGCCGCGGTCTCGCGGGCGCTTTCCCGCAGGCCCGGCGATCCTCGACAGGCGCGAGCAGGACCTCGGCCGCCTCCGTCTCCTCCGTGATGAGCGGAGACTTGGACCCTCCGGTCGGCAGATCAGTCCACAGCATCGTCCGCAACGAGCTTGACTATTGGCCGGGGGACTGTCGGCCGTAATCTATCTTGAACAAGCGGGAGGCAGCCATACTCTTGCCGCTTCCATCGTTCAGCGTCGAGTCATCCTCGATCGATGATTCTGACCGTGCACGCCGCTTCCGGCGGTGTCCGCTTCGCTGAAAGATTGCATCGCATGACCAAGCTGACCGCGGTCGCGGCCCTCGCCGCCGGCCTTTTCCTCCCGACGTGCCTGCCCGCCAGCGCGGGGCCGAGCGCGCATAACGGGCGGTGGTCGGTGGAGCTGGTGACGGAGAGCGGCCTGTGCAGCGCCCGCTACACCTACGCGCTCGCGATCCGCGAGGGGCAGGTGCAGCTCGTTTCCGGCAGCGCCGGGGCGCAGGTCAACGGCCACGTGCGGCCCGACGGCAGCGTCGGCATCACGGTCAGCAACGGGACGGCGAGCGGCACCGGCACCGGCCGACTCCAGGCCGGCAGCGGCGCCGGCACCTGGAAGGTCTCGTCCCTGTGCTCGGGCCACTGGACCGCGCGGCGCAGCGACACCCGCACCGCGCAGGCCGACTGAGGTCGCTCAGGCGGCCGCGGCGAGCCAGCTCCGCGCCTCGTCGATGCGGGCGCGCTCGAACACCTTGATCTGGGTCGGCGACACGAAGTTGAAGGTCTCGGCCAGCGCCTTCAGCCAGGGCGCGTCCGTCACCAGGGCGACGTGGCTGATGCTCTTCATCATCGAGATGCCGAAGCGCGGGTCCTTGAAGAAGGCCGCGGGCTCCATGCCCTCGAAGGCGCGGATATCCTCGAGCAGCTTGATCTTGCCGCCCTTGTCGAGGTCGGCCTTCATCGCGGTCATCGCCGCGTTCATCTCCTCGTCGGTGATCTTCCCGTCGACCACGATCTCGGCGACATTCGAATCCGGCGTCTTGGTGTAGGTCAGCACTGATCGCTCCTCCGGGAACCGCATGCGTCCCGTAGCCGGTCTCCGACCAGGGTCCGCCGCCCGTGACCTGAGCCATACCCGATCGCGGGACGAACCGGTATGGCTCCGGACCCTCACTCTGACGTGCCTCCCGACGGCGAACCGGCGTTCACGAGACCGGGAGGCCCGCGAAGTCTCCTACAAAAAGCTCTGCGGGTCGACATCGATGGCGACCCGGACGTTGCCCCGCACCTTCGGTCCCCGGGCGATCCAGGCGCGCAGGTAGGCCTGGAGATCGACGTTGCGCTCGGTCTTCACGAGCAGCCGGAACCGGTAGCGGCCGCGCACCAGGGCGAGGGGCGCCTCGGCGGGGCCCAGGACCATCACGCCCTCCGGCGGCTCGGCGGCGCGGGCGAGCGCCTGCCCGTGCGCCTCCGCGACCTCGCGCTCGCTCGCCGAGACGATCAGGGCCGCGAGCCGCCCGAACGGCGGCAGGCCGGCCGCCTCGCGGGCCTGGATCTCCTCCGCGTAGAAGCGCTCGGCGTCGCCCGAGAGGAGCGCCGCGATCACCGGGTGGTCCGGCTGGTAGGTCTGGACCAGGGCGCGCCCGGGCTTCTCGCCGCGTCCGGCGCGCCCGGTGACCTGCTGGAGCAACTGGAAGGTGCGCTCCGCCGCCCGCGGGTCGCCCGAGGTCAGGCCGATATCGGCGTCGAGCACGCCGACCAGCGTCAGGAACGGGAAGTTGTGGCCCTTGGCCACGAGTTGCGTGCCGATCACGACGTCGCACGCGCCGGCCGCCACCGCCTCGAGTTCCTGGCGCAGACGCTCGGCGCCGCCGGGAAAGTCGCTCGACAGGACGACGATGCGCCGGTCCGGGAACATCTCGGCCGCCTCCTCGGCGATCCGCTCGACGCCGGGCCCGCAGGCGGTGAGGTTGTCGAAGGTCCCGCACTCGGTGCAGGCCTCCGGCCGGCGCTCCGCGTAGCCGCACTGGTGGCAGACCAGCGCCCGGCGGAACCGGTGCTCCACGAGCCAGGTCGAGCAGTTCTTGCACTGGTAGCGGTGGCCGCAGGCGCGGCAGAGGGTCAGCGGCGCGTAGCCCCGGCGGTTGAGGAACAGCAGCGCCTGCTCGCCGCGCTCCAGGGTGCTCGTCACCGCGTTGACCAGCGGCGGGCTGAGGAAGCGGCCGCGCTCGGGCTGGTCGAGGCGCATGTCGATCGCGGCGATGTCGGGCAGGCGCCGGCCGCCGAAGCGCTCGGGGAGCAGGACGTGCCGGTAGCGCCCCCGCGCGGCGTTGACGCGGGTCTCGATCGCGGGCGTCGCCGAGGTCAGGACGACCGGGCAGCCCTCGAGGCGCCCGCGCACCACCGCCATGTCGCGGGCGTGGTAATGGACGCCGTCCTCCTGCTTGTAGGCGGTCTCGTGCTCCTCATCGACCACGATCAGGCCGAGCCGCGCGAAGGGCAGGAACAGGGCGGAGCGCGCGCCGACCACCACGAGCGCCTCGCCCTCGGCCACGGCGGCGCGCAGGCGCTCGCGCCGCTTGCCGCCGATCCCGGAATGCCACGCCGCCGGCCGGACCCCGAACCGGGCGGCGAACCGGTCGAGGAACTGCGCCGTCAGGGCGATCTCGGGCATCAGGATCAGCGCCTGCCGCCCGGCCCGGACGCAGGCGGCCACCGCCTCGAAATAGACCTCGGTCTTGCCCGAGCCGGTGACGCCCTCCAGCAGGACCGGGCGGAGATCGTCGGATTCCCACGGCTGCGGCCGGTCCCACGGGAAGGGGGCGACGAGGGCCGCCACCGCCTCGGCCTGGGCGGGCGAGAGCGGCGCCCGCGGGAAGTCCGGGTCGGGCCGCGGCGCGACCGGCTCCGGCTCGACCGCGACGGTCTCGAGGACGCCGTCGTCGATCAGCCCGTCGACCACCGAGAGCGAGACGCCGGCCTCCTTGGCGAGCGCGCTCTTGCCGCGCAGGGCGCCGTCGGCCGCCGCGGCGAGCACCTTGGTGCGGGCCGGGGTCGGCCGGGACGGGGGCTTGTCGGTGAGTCGCACGGCGACGCGGGCGGTCTCGCCGGCGGCCGCCTCGTCGGGCAGCCGCAGGACCATGGCGAGCGCCGAGCCCTTCGGCGCCAGCGTGTAGCGGGCGATCCAGTCGACGAGGCTGCGCAGCGGCTCCGACAGGGGCGGGTAGGGGAGGCGGCCGGTCACGGGCCGCAGGTTCGAGCCGCCGGGCGTCTCGGCGACGCCCCAGACCACCCCGACGATCTCGCGCGGGCCGAGGGGCACCTGCACCACGTCGCCCGGGGCGAGGTCGAGCCCGGCCGGCGCCACGTAGCTGTAGGGCGTATCGAGGGCGAGCGGGATCAGGATCTCGGCGACGGCGGGCATGCGGGGCTTTTCGGGCGGGTCCGTTCCGGGTCCGTACCATAGGCGCGGGAAAAGAACCCGCCGCTTCAGCGATCCCGCAGCGCCGGCACGAGCGGCAGGGCCGCGAGGCTCAGCGCCGCCATGGCCCAGAAGGCCGATGCGCCGAACGCCCCGTAGAGCGCCCCGGAGGCCAGGGTCGCGGCCACCCCCGACAGGCCGAGGCCCAGCGTCCCGTAGAGCGCCAGCGCGGTCGTCCGGAGATCGGCCGGCGTCGACGCCTCGATGAGCCCCAGGCAGGCGAGGTGCAGGAGGGCGAAGCTCAGCCCGTGCAGGGACTCGGCGGCGGCGAGCCAGGGAAGCGCGGTCGTGGATGCGAGCACCGCCCAGCGCAGCCCCCCCGCGCAGGCCGCAACCGCGACGCCGGTCGCCGGGCCGATCCGCGCCAGCAGGGGCGGTCCGACCAGCAGGAAGACCAGGACCTCGGCGGCCACCGAGACCGACCAGAGCAGGCCGGCGGTGGTCGCCGCGATCCCGGCGGACCGCCACAGGATCATGGCGAAGCCGTCGTGCATCGCGTGCGCGCCGATCACCAGGGCGGCGACCAGCACCGTGCGGCGGAAGCGCGGCAGGGCCACCAGGGCGGCGAAGCCCCGCCACCGCGCCCCGGCCCGCGCCGCGCCGCCAGGGCCGGCGGGCAGCGCCAGGGCGGCCGCGCCGGCGGGCAGCGCCAGGGCGGCCGCGCCGGCGGCCAGGAACAGGCCGCCGCTCGCCACGAGGGCGGCGGCGAGACCGTGGAGGCCGATCAGCCAGCCGGCCGCGGCGGTGCCGACGATGAACGCGGCCGAGCCCGCGCCGCGGACCCAGCCGTACTGGAACGCCGCGCCGCCGCGCGCGGCGGCCAGGGCCAGCGCGTCGGCGAGGGGCGCCGGGGCCGCGGTGCCCGCCGCGTAGAGGAGCGCCGGCCCGATCAGCTGCGCCAGCCCGGTGCCCGGCAGGTGCGCCAGGGCGCTGAGCCCGGCCAGCGCGAGGCTCGCCGCCAGGACGGATCGCCCGGCCCGGTGGCGGTCGGCGAAGGCGCCGGCCAGGGGCCCGACCGCGAGACGCAGGGCGCCCGCGGCGGCGAGGAGGAGGCCGATCTCGCCGGGCGTCAGGCCGCGCGCGGCGAGGAAGCCCGGCAGGACCGGCGACAGCACCCCGTAGGCGCCGTAGAGCGCCGCGTAGAGGACGAGGAATCGGGCGAGCCCGCCCCACCGTCCCGCCCCTGTCGCGTGCCGCTCCATCGGCGGAGCGTAGCACCGGCGGGCGTCCCGGTGTCAGGTCCGCGCCGGGCTTTCGTCAGCAGGGTCGGCGGACGGCGTAGCGGTAGCGCCGCCCCTGCGCGTCGAGCAGCTCGCTGTCCGGCCCTTCCTGCCACACGACCTCGTCCTCGGGACGGGCCGCGTCGGTCAGGGTCGCCCCGCGGACGATGTCGAGGCTGAGGCCGAACCCGTAATTGGTCGCGGTCGCGTCGGTGATCGCGGCCGAGATGTCGGCCTCGTCGGGCAGGCAGGCGAACAGGACGCCGTCGGCGATGGCGAGAGTGTAGGTTTGCACGGATGGCCTCCAGGAGGCTCGAGGAGCGTGGACCGGCTGCGAGGGGCCGAACCTAGGCATCGCGGCCCGGATGTGAACCCTCTCCACCGAGATGCTGCATTGCACCATTTCGTGAGCACGAGCTCCGCGCGAGCCCGCGCCGCCGCGCCTCAGCGACCCAGATGATCGTCGAAGAAGTGCGCCATTTCTCCGAAGACTTCCCTGGTTTCGGGCGCGTCCGGCGTGAACAGGTACTGGGCGTGGGACATGCCCTCGAACACCTGCAGCGACGCCTCGATCCCGGCGGCGCGCAGCTTCCGGTGGGTGCGCACCGTGTTCGACAGGAACAGGTCGCGGGTGCCGGTGACCAGGATCGCGGGCGGGAGGCCGGCGAAGTCGCCGTAGATCGGCGAGAGCTGCGGGTCCTTCAGGTCGCGGCCGGCGGCGTAGAGCTTGGCGGCCGGCGTTAGGTAGCCGGAATAGCTGACGAGCACGTTGTCGAGCCACTCGTTGGTCCGGTAGCTGTCGCCGGTCTCGGTCATGTCCGACCAGGGCGTCCCGAGGCCGATCGCCGCGGGCAGCGCCAGCCCCTCGGCCTTGGCGCGGAGCATCAGGGCCAGCGTCATGCCGCCGCCCGTTGAGGTGCCGAACACCGCCATGTTCCGCGGCTTCTGCATGGACAGCATGGCCCGCCACACGGCGGTCGCGTCGTCCATGGCGGCCGGGTAGGGCGCGTCCGGCGGCATGCGGTAATCCACCGAGATGACCTTGTAGCCGCCGAGGCCGGCCATCAGGATCGCCTCCAGCGTTCCGGCCTCGCCGGGATTGTAGACGTAGCCGCCCCCGTGGATGTGCAGGAGAAGCCGGTCGCGGTTGGCCTCGGGGATCTGCCGGGGCTGGATCACGAAGGCCTTCACGCCGCCGATCACCGCGGCCTCGCTGGTGACGCCCAGCTTCTCGCGGAGCGCCGGCAGGGTGGCGGCTCCGGCGGCAGCGAGCTTGTCGACCAGCGCCTTCCAGGCCGCGGCGTCCGGCGGGTTCGCGTTCCAGGCCGGCACCCGGTAGGGCGCCGCCACCGCGGTGCGGAATTGCGGGCTCGTCGTGTCGGGGACCGGCACGACCTTGGCCGGCACCGTCCGCGGCCCCGGGGCGGCGTTGGCCGCGCCCATCTCGGCCTCCAGCTGGGCGAAGCGCGGCACGGCCCGCTCCGCGGGCGCGGCCTGCCCGAAGGCGGTCTGGGTGCCGCAGGCGATCATCAGCAGCGCGGACAGGCTCAGGCGCATCTCGATTCCTCCCGTGGCAGCCCGTTCCGCGACCCGTCTCGGCGAGTGCCGGCCGCGCTCGGCCGATACCTATCGGAACGGGCGGCCCGCGACAGCCGCCCGGGTGACGATCGCGGCCGCGCGTTCACGCACCGAGCCGCGGGAGCGCGGCCGGCGTCTCCGGCTCGACCACCAGGGTCGCCGGCACGGCGCCGTCGCCGGCGAGGGCCTCGGCGATCGCCTCCGGCCCGATCGGGTCCTCGGCCGCGTCGGCGACGCCCGACGGCTCCGGCGTGATCCGGGCGGTCTCCCGACGCGGCCCGGTCTCGGCCGCCGCCGCGTGCTCGTCGGCGACGCCGGTCACCGCCCCGGGGGCGATCAGTCCGATGGCGGCCGCGTGCTCGGCCATGGCGACGCTGTCGGCGGCGAGCACGAGGCTCGATCCGGCCCGGGCAACGGCGCCGGCGAGCCGGACGATCTCCTCCACCCGCGCGGAGCCGCGGGACACGTTGCGGATGTAGACCGCCAGCACCCGCCCGGGATTCTCCTCGACGATCTGCGCGTAGACCTCCGGGTCGTGCTGGCCGCTGTCGCCGATCAGCACGAAGGGCAGGTCGCGGTAGAGAGCGAGCATGTGCCGGATCAGCGCGTGCTTGTGGTCGGTGGCCCGGCGCGGCAGCGGGTGGGTCCAGGAGAGGCCCCATTCCCGCAGGAACAGCACCGGGCCCGCCGGGATGCCGTGGCGCTGGAAGAACTCCGAGAGCATCTCGTAGAGACCCCAGGGCGCGCGGGACACGTAGAGCATCGGGTTGCCCTCGTCGCCGCCGGCGCCCGCGTGGAGGGCGCGGTAGAGGGCGGCGACGCCCGGGAAGGCGACCCGGCTCTCGGCATCCTCCACGAACAGGCGCCAGAGCATCTTCAGCTTGTTGGCGACGCCGGTGCGCATGACCGTGTCGTCGATGTCGCTGACCACGACGCAGCGGCAGCGGTCGGGCGGGATGAACACCGCGCCCTCGGCGGGGATCGGCGGATCGGCATCGAGGAGAAGATCGACCGCGTGCCAGTCACCCGTCTCGGCCGGGGGCGTGCGCGGGTGCAGGTGCACGCGGAAATAGCCGTCCCGGTCGGTCTCGACCCGCACGGCATCGTCGCCGAACCGGGCGGTGATGCCCGCGCCGGCGATCGTCCGCCGGGCGATGCGGCGGCGCAGGTCGCGCCACTGCGCTCGAAGGGATTCGGGATCCTCGCCGGGAATCCCCGGCGACTGCCGGAAGACGCGGCCGATCAGGAACACCTCGTCCCGTGACCCGTAGCCGCGGTAGGGCTCGACCACGAGCCCGCCCCGGCCCTTGCCGCCACGCCCCTGCGCGCGGCGGACCGGCCGGGTGAGGACCCGCAGCGCCTTCGTGGCACCCCTGCGCGCGCGCGAGGCCATGGCGAACGGCCGCCGTCCGGGCGCTCAGGCCTGCGGCAGTTCGGGGCTGAGCCCCATCGCGTCGAGGCCTTCCTCCAGGAGGTCGCCGGCGTCGGGAGAGCCCAGGAGTTCCCGCACGGCCCCTTCGCCGGCGGCCTCGCGCTCGCGGGCGAAGCGCACCGCCTCGCTCCACTCCTCCGGCTCCATGTCGCCGCGACCGACGTAGAGGAGGGCGAGCAGCTCGGCCCGGGAATCGTCGTCGAGCCCGGCGATCAGGCCCCGGACCTCGGATTCCGTCGCGTCGTCGGTGCCGGAGACCAGGACGTCGGTGGCGCCGTCGTCGATCGGGTTCGAGCCCGAATCCGGGTCGGTGTTGCCCTCCTTCACCTCGATGGCGCGCAGCCGCATGACGATGTCGGTGACGGTCTCGACGGCGATATCCATGCGCTGATCTCCGGACGCTGACGGGGTCGGGCAAGCGGGGCCCTCAAGCCGCGACAACGGGCGAGCGGGCGCCGGGTTCGCCCCATCCCCATCGAAGGCGGGTTGCGTGGTCCGCGCCACTTTCCGGCTCCGCGACCGTGAGATAGAGGCTGCGAGACTGTTCCGACATCTGGATCGACATTGGCGATAGACGTGGTTTCTACAAAGACTGCCCGGACATCGCCTGCCGATACCGTCATTCCCCCCGCACGCGACGCCGCGTCTCGGCGCTCGGGCCGGCGCTCCGGCATGCGCTCCGGCATGCGCTTCGCGGCCCTCGCGGCGCTCGCGGCGCTGGCCGGATCCGCGCTGATCGGGACCCGCCCCGCCGAGGCCCGGCCCGCGGGCTACGAGGGCAGCGCCCCGAGCTGCTTCCTGACCGGGGGCGGCGCGCTGGAGATCTGCCGCGAGGGCTCGGAGGCCGAGGGCGTCCTCATCGCGCCGGCGCCCTGCGCCTTCGTGCGCGGCGTGCAGATCCTGCGCCTCGCCCGCTCCGAGGCGCCCGGCCCGCTCCAGGCCGTGTTCCAGGGCCAGACACCGGTGGCGTCCCGCCGGGACGAGCCGTGCCCGGAGCGGCGCGCCACCGACAGCCGCGACGGCGGCGCCCTGCGCACCGGCCGCACCTTCGAGGCCCTGGTCACGACGCTGCCGCCCTCGGCCGACCGGTTCTGGGTCGACCTGCCGGAGGAGCGCGCGCGGACGCGCGGCTGGTCCGAGCCGACGCCGTCCGCGGAGGGCATCGGCCCGCGCGACCCCATCGCCGTGACGGGCCGGACCTGGGCCGGCGAGGCCTACAGCTACGTCTTCCTGCTCGGGCAGGAGCGCGTGGGCGTCACCGGCGGCGACGCGGCCGAGCCCGAGCGCCGCGGCCGGCGTCGGCGCCGGCGGGCGGAACCGGACGCGCCGGCGACGGGCCCGGCCGACGTCCGGCGCCGCGTCCAGATCGAGGCGCGCACCCTCGACTTCCAGACCTTCGAGATCCGGACCCGCACCGCCGACGGCTACGGGCTGGCCTGGACGCCGTTCGAGGCGGGCGCCAGCCGCGGCCGGCGCGCCGACCCGCCCGTCCCCGCTGCGGTGGTCGACGAGGCGGGCAAGCCGGTCACGTCGGCCTGCACGGCGCCGGCCTTCGAGACCCACGGACTCGCCGGCTCGATCAGCGTCGTCGACCGCACCTATCACTACGTCTACACCGACGTGCTGCCCGAGGATTGCGGCCTCGCCCCCGAGAAGCGCCGCACTGGGCTGTTCCTGCGCACCGCGCAGGACCTGTCGGGGCCGAAGGTCTGGTCGACGGCGCGCAAGCTCGCCGGGCCGCTGCCGCCCGGAACCCTCGTGCGGGTGGCCCGCGCCAAGGGCATGCAGCGCTGGGCGGTCTCCTATACGTGCCAGCGGCCCGCCAACGCCCCGGGCGGCCCGGTGGCGGATATCTGCCTGCAATACACGGCCGACCTGAACCTCGACGGGATCGGCACCCTCAAGCTCTACGCCGATCCGGTGGAGGCGGGCCGCTCCGCCGCCTATCTCGGGCTGCGCTCGGGGGGCGACGGCAGCGGCCGGTACGACCGGAGCGCGCATTTCTGGATGACTGACGCGGAGGGCAACCTCGACACGCCGGCGATCTACCCGAACAAGGCGGGCTTCCTGACCTGGCTCGACCGGCTTGCCCCGACCGCCTCCGGGCGCGACGCCTCGAGCCTGTACGGGCGGCCCGTCTACTGGGGGACGTGGACGGTGCGCCCGATCGGCGCGCAATAAGTCGCAGGAGGCGCTATATGGGCGGCCGACAAGCCGCGCGAGGCGTGCCTGACGGACCCGATGGAAACCCATATCGACCTGTGGTTCGCCGCGAGCATCGTGGCGATCTCGCTGCTGCTCTCGGCCTTCTTCGCGGGCGCGGAGACGGCCTTCACGGCCGCCTCGCGAGCCCGAATGCACGCCCTGGAGCAGGCGGGCGACCCGCGCGCCGCGATCGTCAACCGCATCCTGGCGATCCGCGAGCGCTTCATCGGCGCGATGCTGATCGGCTACAACATCGTGGCGATCGGCGCCTCGGCCTTCACCACCAGCGTGCTCACGGCGCTGTTCGGCAAGAGCGGCGTCATCTACGCGACGGTCGGCATGTCGGTGCTGGTCATCGTCTTCGCCGAGGTGCTGCCGAAGACGCTGGCGATCTCCAAACCCGACAAGGCCGCCCTGCTCACCGCCCGCCCGGTGGCCTTCGCGGTGGCGCTGATGGGCCCGCTGGCCATCGCCATCGAGCACGTCGTGCGGGTGATGCTGAAACCGTTCGGCGTCACCATCGGCGAGCACCAGTCGATCCTCACCGCCGCCGAGGAGCTGCGCGGGCAGGTGGCGCTGATGCACCGGGAGGGCGGCGTCGCCAAGGCCGAGCGCGACATGCTGGGCGGCCTCCTCGACCTGTCGGACCTGTCGGTCTCCGACGTGATGGTCCACCGCACGAAGATGCGGGCGATCGACGCCGACCAGCCCTCCGAGGACATCGTCCGGGCGGTGCTGGCCTCGCCCTACACCCGCATGCCGCTGTGGCGCGGCACGCCCGAGAACATCGTCGGCGTCCTCCACGCCAAGGACCTGCTGCGGGCGCTCGACGCCGCGGGCGGCGACGCCTCCGGCCTCAAGGTCGAGGCGCTGGCCCTGGAGACGTGGTTCGTGCCGGGCACGACGTCGCTGCGCGCCCAGCTCAAGGCCTTCCTGACCAAGAAGACCCACTTCGCCCTCGTGGTCGACGAGTACGGCGAGGTGATGGGGCTCGTGACCCTGGAGGATATCCTAGAGGAGATCGTCGGCGACATCGCCGACGAGCACGACGTCACCGTCTCGGGCGTGCGCCCGCAGGGGGACGGGTCGGTGAACGTGGACGGCGGCGTGCCGATCCGCGACCTGAACCGGGCCATGGACTGGGACCTGCCCGACGAGGAGGCGACCACCATCGCCGGCCTCGTCATCCACGAGGCGCGGACCATCCCGGACCAGGGCACCGCCTTCAACTTCCACGGCTTCCGCTTCCAGGTGCTGCGGAAGGCCAAGAACCGGATCACCACGCTCCGCATCACGCCGCTGACCGCGGCGGGGCTCCAGGCGGCCGCGCTGCCGGACGCGTCGCGCGACGCGGTGTGACGGCGGCAGGCGACCGCCGCGGCCGGGGTCCGCGCCCGCGCCGCGACGCGCGCGGAGTGGTCCTCAGCCCGGCATCGCCTCCAGCCCCTCGGCGCGGATCCAGTCGCGGGTCCGGTCCAAGGCCCGCCCGAGCCGGTCGAACAGGGCGTCGATCTCGTCCGGCGCGATGATCAGCGGCGGGCAGACGGCGACGCGGTCCCCGGCGAGCGCCCGCACGATCAGCCCCTCGCCCTGCGCGAAGGCGACGCAGCGGGCGGCCACGCCCTTCTTCGGGTCGTACTGCCGCTTGCTGGCCTTGTCGGCGACGATCTCCAGGCCGCCGATCAGCCCGAGGCCGCCGGCCTCGCCCACGATGTCGTGCCCGGCGAGCGCCGCCAGGCGGCGCTGGAACTGCGGCGCCTTCTCGGCCGCGCCCTCGATCACCCGGTCGCGGCGGTAGATCTCGATCGCCTTCAGGGCCACCGCGGCGGCCACCGGGTGCCCGGAATAGGTGGTGCCGTGGCCGAAGGTGCCGATCTTCTCGCTCTGGCCGATCAGCGCCTCGTAGAGCGGTTCGTCGATGCTCACGCCGCCGAGCGGCATGTAGGCCGAGGTCAGGGCCTTGGCGAAGGAGATCGAATCGGGCCGGGCCCCCAGCGCCTCGCTGCCGAACCACGTGCCGAGCCGGCCGAAGCCGCAGATCACCTCGTCGGCGATGAAGCGGACGTCGTACTTGGCCAGCACCGCCTGGATCGCCGCGAAGTACCCCCGCGGCGGCACGATCGCGCCGCCCGCGCCCATCACCGGCTCGGCGATGAAGGCCGCGACCGTCTCCGGCCCCTCGCGCAGGATCGTCTCCTCCAGCTCGGCGGCGAGGCGCGCCGAGTAGGCCTCCTCGGACTCGCCCGGCTCGGCGCCCCGGTAGTGGTGCGCGGGCGAGACGTGCAGGAAGCCCGGCAGCGGCAAGTCCCAGTCGGCGTGGTTCGCGGCGAGCCCGGTCATCGAGGCGCTCGCGACCGTGACGCCGTGGTAGCCCTTCTGGCGGGCGATGATCTTCTTCTTCTGCGGCCGCCCCAGGGCGTTGTTGTAGTACCAGGTCAGCTTGACCTGCGTGTCGTTGGCCTCCGACCCCGAGGAGGTGAAGAAGATCTTCGAAGTCGGGACCGGCATCAGCTCCTTCAGCGTCTCGGCGAGCTCGATGCCCGGATCGTGGCTGCGGCCGGAGAACAGGTGCGTGAAGGGCATGCGCGCCATCTGCGCCCGGGCCGCCTCCACAAGCTCCGCGTTGGAGTAGCCCAGCGCCGTGCACCACAGGCCGGACATACCCTCGATGTAGGAGCGTCCCTCGGTGTCGTAGACGTGCACGCCCTCGCCCCGTTCCAGCACCAGCGGGCCGGTCTGTCGGTGCGTCGACAGGTTGGTGTAGGGATGGAGGAGGGTTTCGACGTCGCGGGTCGCGAGGTTCGAGAGCATGGTTCGCAAGGTCCTCGTGCGCGGGTGACCGCCGCCACACTACCGACCCGATGCCCCGTCAGGTAGCCCGGAGGATCCGCGTCCGGCCGTTGCCGGACGCATGCCGCCAGCGCTACTCCAGCACCGCCCCTCGCCGCGCCCGACCGATGCTCAATCCGGAAGCCTACGTCGCCCAACCCGCCCCCGGCCGCGCCTGCGGCGCCTGCACGCTGTGCTGCAAGGTCTACGACGTGCCCGCGGTCGAGAGCGTCGCGGGCCAGTGGTGCCGCCATACGAAGGCCGGCCAGGGCTGCGCCATCCACGCCACCCGCCCGGACCATTGCCGGGCCTTCCACTGCCTCTGGATGACGGAGGGATGGCTCGGCCCGGAATGGAAGCCGGACCGCGCCAAGATGGTGCTGAGCCTCGATCCGCTCACCCGCAACATGAACGTGCAGGTCGATCCCGGACAGGCGAACGCGTGGCGGCGCGAGCCCTATTACGGGCAGCTCAGGCGCTGGGCCGTGGCCTCGGTGCCCCTCCGCCGGCACGTGCTAGTCCACGTCAACAAGAGCACCACCGTCATCCTGCCGGACCGCGACGTCAGCCTCGGGATCGTCGGCGCCGACGAGCGCATCGTCACCACCGACCGGATGACGCCCCAGGGCCCGAGCTTCGACGTCCGGAAAGTGCCGGCCTGAACCGGGCGACCGGCCGGCCCCGGGGCCGGCTCAGCGCTCGGTGCCGGAATGCCGCCGCATGACCGGGGATTCGACCACCAGGAA
The DNA here is from genome assembly GCF_900110155.1 of Methylobacterium sp. UNC300MFChir4.1. Taxonomy (NCBI): domain Bacteria; kingdom Pseudomonadati; phylum Pseudomonadota; class Alphaproteobacteria; order Hyphomicrobiales; family Methylobacteriaceae; genus Methylobacterium; species Methylobacterium sp. UNC300MFChir4.1. Next base: position 49,830 of record NZ_FOCS01000015.1, read on the forward strand.
CGTCATCTGGAACAGGATCAGCCCCGTCTGGTCCGTCACCTCGATCCGCCAATCCTCGCCGAGGGCGATGCGCTGGGCGTCCTGCTTCAGGATGTCGCCGGCGCGCCGGACGGCTTCGAGCCGGGCGAATTGCCAGTCCGGCAGCTCCGTTCCCGCGCCGTCCAGGATCGAGGATCCGTCGTGGATGTTGAAGTGATAGCGCGGCATCCACACGTCCCGGTCGGGTCCAGGCGGGGGATGCGGGTACCCCTCACTCGCGGCCGTGCCGAGTCCCGTCGCCACGATTGACGGACCCGTTACGCCACGCCCGCCGGCTCGGCCATATACGGGGTTAGAGTCGCGGCCGGGATCGCCGGGCCGCGCCGCGGGCCGACGCCATGTCGCGACGGGCGAGCCTTGCGGATCCGGCCGGTTTGCCCGAGTGATCGGCCATGACGACCGTTCACGATTTCAGCGTCTCCGCGGCCGACGGAACGCCGTACCCGCTCGCGCAGCACCGCGGTCAGGTGCTGCTCATCGTGAACACGGCTTCCCGCTGCGGCTTCACCCCGCAATACGAGGGGCTCGAGGCGCTCTGGCGCCGGCACCGGGATGCGGGCCTGACGATCCTGGGATTCCCCTGCAACCAGTTCGGCGCGCAGGAGCCGGGCGACGCCGCCGAGATCGCGAGCTTCTGCGCGCTGCGCTACGACGTGAGCTTCCCGGTGCTCGCCAAGGTCGCGGTGAACGGGTCGGGCGCCGACCCGCTCTACGCCCATCTCACCCGGGCCCGCGCCGGGCTGTTCGGCACGCGAGCAGTGAAGTGGAACTTCACCAAGTTCCTGGTCGGACGCCACGGCCGGGTCATCGCCCGGTTCGCACCCGGGACGAAGCCCGCGGCCCTGGAGGCGAAGATCCAGGCTGCCCTGGCCGAGCCCGCCTGAGCCGCGCCCGCGTCAGACCGCGTCGAGATCCGCGGCCTCGGCGGAGACCGCGCGGCGCGCGTCGATCCGTTCGCGCACGCGCAGCACCGTCCGCAGGGGCGCGATCGGGAACGGGCGCACCGACTCGCGCAGGATCCCCGCCAGGAACCGGATCTCGGCAATCTTGCGCAAGGTCAGATCGGGCGCTCCGGCGCCCTGTGCTCGGCGCTCGAGGTCCGAGAGGGCGTCGAACAGCGCGTAGCGCCCGTCGAGATCGCGGGAAAACTGTTTCGACGCGATCAGATTGGCCAGTTCGCCTTCAAAACTGCAACGGACAGGCTGATCGGAACGCATCGTCGACTCGAACACAATGTGCGTCGAACCCTAAAACAGTGTTCGCGCTTTGTCAGCCGCCGACGCGCGGCGGGCGCCGCGAATGCGGGATTGTTGCGCAATTGCATCTGCGCGACCGCGCCGGACCGCGGCCCGGGCTCAGCCGCCGGCCGCGACGAACGCGGCGGCCGCCTCGAACTCCGTCCGGCGCGCCTCGAGGCGGGCCTCCGCCTCGGCGTCGCGCCCCCAGACGGCAGCCTGATAGGTCTCGTCCACGTGGGCCGCGGCCCAAGCCTCGGCCGGTGTCAGCCGGCCCTCGAGAACCGCCAGGGCGATCAGCAGGGAGCCGGTCAGCGTCGTCAGGGTGTGCAGGCCCGCCAGCCGGAACGGGTCGGTCACCGCGTTCACCGCCGCGGAGAGCGCCTGGATCGTGTCGGCCGGCTGCGCGACGTGCATGACGCCCTCGCTCAGGATCACCCGCGCACCGAACGCGTCCCGTGCCCAGGCGAGGATCGGATCCCAGGCCTCCGCCTGGGCCGCCACGAGGCGCTCCGGATCCCCGGCGCGGTAGGCCATGAGATCGGTGCCCGCGTAGGCGCAGAGATCCGCCGCGACCTCGGCGAGGCGGGGCGTGACGCCGTCGATCGCCGTGTTGGCCAGCCGGGTCAGGGGCATCCGCGCGGGGTCGATCGCCGTGTCCTGGGCCTGCCACTCCGCCGCGACGCGCTCGGCCAGGGTCCGGCTGGGGAGACGCAGCGGGTTGCGGGCCGGCGTGTTGGCCGGACGTCCGTCCAGGGTCAGCCGGAACCCGTCGTCATCCTCGGAGAAGCCGGCTTCCTTGTAGAAGCGGTGGGGCAGGGCCGGCTTGGCGTGGCCGCGGGCGGCCCGGACCGGATCGGGCCTGTCACCGTCGCTCGGTTGCCCGAGCCAGTCTGTCGTCTGATCGCTCATGGAGGCGAGATAGGCGCTTCCGGCCCCGCGCGCGAGCCTCCCGCGATCAGGAGCCGGTCGCGAGCCCCTCGAGGAGCAGCGTCTCCAGCGCGGCGGCACTGGGGACCACCGTCACGGCCCCGGCCCCGTAGAGCGCGTCCGGCGGATGGTAGCCCCAGGCGACCCCGACGGCCGTCGCACCGGCCGCCACGCCCATGGCGATGTCGAAGGTGGTGTCGCCGACCATCACGGTGGCCTCGGGCTCGCAGCCGGCCTCGCGGATCGCCTGCTGCAGCATGGTCGGATCCGGCTTCGACGGCGCGTCGTCGGCGCTCTGGGTCGTGGCGAACCAGTCCGCCCAGCCGTAATGCGCGATCAGCCGGTCGACACCGCGCCGCGACTTCCCGGTGGCGAGGCCGATCAGCACGTCGGAGCGCCCGTGCAGCCGGGTCAGCAGGTCGGCCATGCCGGGGAACAGGGGCTCCTCGTGGGCGGGGTCGAGCCGCAGGCGGTTGTAGGCCTGCTTGTAGCTTTCCGAGAGTTCCGCGACCGGGCCGTCCTCGCCGACGAGGCGCCGGAAGGCCTGCGGCAGCGACAGGCCGACCACCGACAGGGCCTCCCGTCGCCCGGGCGCCGGCAGACCGTTCTCCGCGAACGCCACCTCCTGGGCCGCCACGATCAGGTGCTGGCTGTCGACGAGGGTGCCGTCGACGTCGAAGACGACGAGCCTCATCGCGACTGACGCGCCGGAAGTCGCGCCGGAAGTTGCGCCGCAAGCCGCCCCGACGGCGCGGATGAAAGGAGGCGGGTCCCCGTCACGGCTTCCGGCCCGGCTGGGCCGGCGCGGCCGCGGCGGGCTGGCCGCCGGGGATCCGGGTCCGCTCGTAGCCGAGCCGGCACCGGATCAGGAAGCGCCGGCGCTTGCCGCCGCGCAATCCGCGCTGATGCGAGGCGCGGTTGCAGGCCGCGTAGGAGCGCCGCCGGCGCTCCGCGCGGGCACTGTTGGCGGTGCGCGGGGCGGCCTGCGCGGGCGCCGCGCCCGGGGCGGGCACCGGGGCCGGATGCGGGGCCGCCGTCTCGGGGGGGTGGGTGCCGTTCGCCGTCGGCGCCGCCCTGGTCGTCTCGCCCGGCGCGGCATGCGCGATCGGCCCGGTGAGGCACAGGGCGGCGAGGCAGGCCAGCATCGCGAGCTTCATGTGTCAGGGTCTCGAACCGCCGGGAACAGGCCCCGCGGCGGATCGGCGGGGCGCGGGGCAGCATATGAGGCGGCGCGGCCGGTTGCCAAGGCATGCGCCGCGCGGGACGCTCGGACCGCACCCGACTTTCACCGAAGATGCCGCGGCGCTGACGGGCGCTGGCGTGACGGTTATCGGGGGGACGGGAAGGGTGATCCGGCGATGAACCTCGTGCTGCTGCCCGGCTTCATGACCGACGCCGACCTCTGGTCGGACGTGGTCGCGCGCCTCGCCGAGGTGGGTCCGATCACGCACGGCGACCTCGCGCGGGACGCCGCCATCGCCGACATGGCGCGCCGCGTCGTCGCGGAGGCGCCGCCGCGCTTCGGGCTCGTGGGCTTCTCCATGGGCGGCTACGTCGCCCGCGCGGTCGCCCGGCTCGTGCCGGACCGGGTGGAGGCGCTGGTCCTCGTCGCCACCTCGTCGCGGGCCGACACGCTGGCCCAGGCGCGCCGGAAGGCCGCCGCGGTCGCCCAGGTCCGCCAGCAGGGCTACCGGGGCCTCAGCCGTGCGGCGATCCTCCAGTCGGTGCACCCGGACCGCGCCGGCGACGGCGCCCTCCTGAGCCGGATCCGGCAGATGGGCGACCGGCTCGGCGGAGAGGTCTTCCTGCGCCAGGCCGGGCACGCGCGCGAATCCGATGGCGACCGCCTCGGCGCGATCGGCTGCCCGACCCTGGTCGTGGCGGCGGCCCAGGACGCCCTGCGCAGCCTCGACGAGGCGCGGGAGCTCCGCGACGGCATCCCGGGCGCGACGCTGAGGGTGATCGACGGGTCGGGCCACATGCTGCCGCTCGAGGCCCCGGACGCGCTGGCGGACGCGATCGTGCCCTGGCTGCGGGCTCAGGCCTCCGGAGCCTCGACGATCGGGTCGTAGCGGGCGGCGTCGAAGCCCAGGAGGTTCCAGCTCTGCGCCATGTGGGGCGGGAGCGGCGCGCTCACGTCGACCGGCTTGCCGGTCCGCGGGTGCGGGATGACGATCCGCCGGGCGAGCAGGTGGAGGCGGTTCTGGATGCCGCCCGGCAGCTCCCAGTTCTCGACGGAGAAGTATTTCGGGTCGCCCACGATCGGGTGGCCGATATGGGCCGCGTGGGCGCGCAGCTGGTGCGTGCGGCCGGTGACCGGCTTGAACGACAGCCAGGACAGCTTCTGGGCCGCCTGATCGACCATCGCGTAGTAGGTCAGCGCGTGGCTCGCGCCCTCGTCGCCGTGCTTGGCGACCCGCATCCGCGCGTCGGCGTCGGTGGGCTCCTCCTTGGCGAGGTAGGTCGAGACGCGTCCCTGCCGGACCCGCGGCACGCCCGCGGTGAGCGCCCAGTAGATCTTCCGCGCCGCCCGGGACCGGAAGCTCTTGGCCAGCGTCGCGGCGGCGAGCCGGGTCTTGGCGATGATCAGGCACCCGGCCGTGTCCTTGTCCAGCCGGTGGACGAGGCGCGGCTTCTGGCCGTCCGGACCCGTGAGGGCGGCGAGCAGGCCGTCCACGTGCCGGACCGTCCCCGAACCGCCCTGGACCGCGAGGCCGAAGGGCTTGTTGAGGATCATCATGTCGGCATCCTCGTAGAGGATCAGCGACCGGATGAAGGCGGCGTCGTCCTGCTCGCGGGCGGCGCTGCGCGGCCGCTCGGTGGGCTGGTCGAGGCGCAGCGGCGGCACGCGCACGCTCATGCCCGGCTCCAGCCGGTCGTTCGGCTTGGCGCGCTTGCCGTCGACCCGCAACTCGCCCTTGCGGACGATGGTCTGCACGCGGGTGAAGGGCAGGAGCGGGAAGCGGGCGGTGAGGAAGCGGTCGATCCGCATCCCGGCCTCGTCCGGCTCGACGGTCAGGGTCTGCACGCCGGAGGCGAGGGTCGCGGAGGCGGCGGCGCGCTGCTCGCGCCGGGTCGGACCGGGCGCGGGGGCAGAGGCGAGGGCTGGGGATGGGGCCGCCGAGCGCTTGGCCGGCGGCCGGCCGCCGGGCTTGCCCGCCGCGGCGTCGCGCGGTGCGGCGGCCTCGCGGCGCGGCTTCGGCGGCCGGGCCGGCGCCGGGGCCGCAGCGGCCTGCGCGCCCCAGGGATCGCGGGTGCCGGCATCCTCGCCGCGGTTGCGGGCCGCGCGCTCGGCGGCGTCGCGGGCGCTGGTGCGCGGGCCCGTGCGGGCGCGGCCGTCGGCCTGGGCCTTGCCGCCCCTGAACTTGCTGACGCTGGACTTGCCGGCCTGAGGCTTGCGCCCCGTCGGCCCGCCGCTTCTGGGAGGTCGTATCGTCATGCTTCCGCCGGCACCCGTCTCCGCGTCGGACGGAGCGTCCGGGCGCATGGGCCGCGGCGTCGCGGACGTCCGGACCGATGGGATTGCCCGGCTGTAGCATCGCCCGCGCCGACCGGCAAAGGCAGTGGGCCGGCCCGGTCCGTCAGGGCTCCGCGCGCCACGCGTCGCGGAGGCGGTCCTTCAGGCCGGCGGGGAAGAGGTCGGGACCGCCCGGCACGTCGAGCCCGTCCAGATCGCACCACCGCGCCACGCAGGCGGTGCCGGAATCCTCGTGGAAGACGAAGCGCTCCTGCCCGTCGAACCGCCCCGGCGGCAGGGCGACGGGGAACAGGAACAGCACCTCGTGCCCGACCTGCCCCTCGTGCGTGAAGATGTTCTCCATGACGCGGGGGCCGCCGAGCACCGAGACGGTGACGCCGAGCTCCTCCCGGAACTCCCGGATCAGGGCGTCCTCGACCCGCTCGCCGAACGCGACGCTGCCGCCGAGCGGCCGGACGCCTTTCAGCCGCCCGTCATCCGCGCGGACCTCGGCCACGAGCAGGCTGTTGCCGCGCCGGGGCAGGCCCAGCGCCTTCACGCGAATCTCCGCAGGGGGCCGCCAGACCGTCATCCCGCAGGGGCTAGCCCGTCGTCGGCGCGGTCGCAACGGACCGGCGCACTGCGCGCCGATCCACGGCAACAACCGGACACACGGTTGACGCCCGCCCCCGCTACGGCCAAGCTGTGCTCGACGGTTCCCCTCGGGGATCAAAAGGGAACGCGGTGAGGGGTTCGCCCCGAAGCCGCGGCTGCCCCCGCAACTGTAAGCGGCGAGCCCTTCACCACCACGTCACTGGGTCACCCCGGGAAGACGGTGCGAGGGCGGCGACCCGCGAGCCAGGAGACCTGCCGTCAGCCGTGGTCACACGCGAAACGCGCCGGGCGGGGTGTCCTGGCGGGTGTCGAGGCGCCGCCAGTCCCGAGGGGAGGCGGCCGCCGAGGCCTCGTTCGCGGTGACGTGCCACAGCAAGCGCGCCCGCGACGCCGTTCCCCATGCCCGTCTCCGCCGTCCCGAGCCCCTCGAGCCCTGTCGCAGGACGCCGCCGCGCGCCCGCGCAGAGAGAGGCTTTCGCACGGCGGGTGCATTGTAATGTTATTACAATGCCTGTAGGACGCGGGGGCCGGCGCGCGCCGCGCACGGACCGCTTTCCCCATGTCTCCATCGACCCATCGCTCCTGCCTCGGCGGGCGGGCCCCCCTCTGCGGCGTTCTCCTCGCGCTCCTCGCCAGTCCGGCCGCCGCCCAGGAGGCGGTCACGCTGGATGAGCTGTCGGTCGCGGGCGCGGGCGGCGACCCGGGCCGCCTGCCGCCGAACGGGCTCAACCTGCGCACGCGCGACCGGACCGCGAGCCGCCTCGGCCTGACGCCGCTGGAGACGCCCGCCAGCCTCGACATCGTGTCGGGCGAGACCGCGCGGCTGCGCGGCCAGGACACGATCGCCGAGGCCGTGACCCAGGACGCGACCGGCATCACCACCATCGCGGCGCCCGGCAACGGCAACGGCGCGTTCACGTCCCGCGGCTTCGCCGGACCGAACTCGATCCAGCAGCTCTACGACGGCACGCGCTTCTACGTCGGCGCCAACACCGTGACCTTCCCGTTCGACACGTGGAACGTCGAGCGGATCGAGGTGCTGCGCGGGCCGTCCTCGGTGCTCTACGGCGACGGCGCCATCGGCGGCGTCATCAACGTGGTGCCCAAGAGGCCGGTCTTCGTGCCGATCAACGCCGCCCGCGCGGTGATCGGCACCGACGGGGTCGCGCGGCTCGCCCTCGATTCCGGCGGCCCGCTGGGCCAGGCTGAGTACGGCGACACCTTCGCGTACCGCCTCAACGTCAGCAGCAACCGCGCCGACGGCTGGATGCGGCCGAAGGGCGATTTCCGCAACCTCGCGGTCTCCGCCGCCCTGCTGTTCCGGCCGAGCGCCGACCTCGCCTTCACCCTGAGCCACGATCTCGGCTACCAGGAGCCCGCCCGCTACTGGGGCACCCCGCTGGTCGAGGGACGGATCCCGGATCTCATCCGGTTCAACAACTACAACGTCCGCGACGCGAAGATCACCTGGGCCGACAACTGGACCCAGCTCAAGACCGAGTGGTCCCCCTCGGCCGACATCACGATCCGCAACACCGCCTACCGGCTGACCAGCCGGCGCCACTGGCTCGACGTCGAGCAGTACAGCTACAACCGCGGCACCGGGCTCGTGGACCGGGGCGACTACCTGGAGATCTACCACAGCCAGGAGCAGGTCGGAGACCGCCTCGACGCGACGGTCCGGGGCAGCCTGTTCGGGCTGCCGAACCAGTTCGTGGCCGGCTTCGACGTGAATCACATCGACTTCCGCCACACCAACAACTTCTATTTCGACGCTCCGACAACCAGCGTACCGCTCACCGGCTACGATCCGGGCCTGTTCCCGCAGAACGGCCGGGCGCGTCCAGCCTACGCGACGCAGACGAGCCAGGCCTCGGTCTTCGCCGAGGACCGGGTGATCCTGTCGGACAAGCTGTCGTTCCTCACCGGCGTGCGCCTCGACGTGCCGACGCTGAACCGCGAGGACCTGCAGACGGGATCGCGGTTCGAGAAGACCTACCGGGCGCTCGGCTACCGGTTCGGCCTCGTCTACAACCCGACGCCGGACAGCGCGCTCTACGCCCAGTACAGCTTCGCCACCGACCCGGTGAACAGCCTGATCACGCTGTCGCAGTCGCTGGCGGGCTTCAAGCTCGCGACCGGCGATCAGGTCGAGATCGGCGCCAAGGGTCTGGCCTTCGACGGCGCCCTCGAATGGACCGTCGCGGGCTACCGGATCGTCAAGGACAACCTGATCTCGGCGATCCCCGGCCAGCCGACGCTGTCCACGCAGGTGGGGAGCCAGTCCTCGCAGGGCTTCGAGCTGGCGCTCGGCTGGCGCTTCGCGCCGGGCTGGCGGCTCGACGGCAACCTCGCGCTCCTCCACGCGCAGTACGACCGGTTCGACCAGACGGTGAACGGCGCCACCGTCTCGTATGCCGGCAACCAGCCGATCGACGTGCCCGAGCGCGTGGCCAACCTCTGGCTGACCTGGGACGTCACCCGCGACTGGACCGCGCGGGTCGGACTGCAGAACGTCGGGCAGGTCTACAGCGACTTCGGCAACACGGCGCGGCGCCCCGCCTACAACCTCGTCAACGCGGTCCTGGACCATCAGGTGACGGCGGATTCGCGCCTGTCCGTGCGGGTCTACAACCTGTTCGACAAGGTCTACGCGATCTCGGGCAACGCCGTGAACGGGGTCGGGACCAACTGGCTGCTCGGGCGCCCGCGCTCGGTCGAGGTCGCCTACACGGTGACGTGGTGAGCCGACCGCGCCGGCTCGGCAAGGCGGGACGGCGCTGGCTGCTCCTGTTCCACCGCTGGGCCGGGATAGCCGCGGGGCTGTTCTTCGCGCTGTGGATCGGCTCCGGGCTGGTGATGCTCTACGTGCCGTTCCCGGCGCTCACCGAGGCCGAGCGGCTGTCGCGGCTCGCCCCGATCGCCTGGGATCAGGTCGCGGTCGCGCCGGACAACGCGCTCCGCGCCGGCGGGCTCGCCGGCGTGCCGGCCGCCTTCGGCCTGGAGATGCGGGGCGACGAGCCGGTCTACCGGATCGCCGGCCACGACGGCACCCGGGTGACGGTCTCGGCACGGACCGGCGCGCGGCTCGGCCCGCTGACACCCGCAGATGCGCTGCGTGTCGCGGCCGGTGGTGCTCCGGCTGCGCAGTCCGAGTTGGTCGCGCGCGACCAGTGGACCGTCACGGCCCGCTACGACCCGCTCCGGCCCTTCCTGAAGGTGGCCCTCGGCGACGCCGCGGGGACCGAACTCTACGTGTCTGCGGTGACCGGCGAGATCGCCCTCGACACGACACGCTTCGAGCGGGGCTGGAACTGGGTGGGTTCGGTGGCGCACTGGATCTACCTCACGCCGCTGCGGGCCCGGCCGGAGCTGTGGCGGACGATCCTGTTGTGGCTCTCCGGTTTCGCCGCCCTCGGCGCGCTGAGTGGAGGCGCGATCGGGATCTGGCGCCTGCGCCTTCGGCGGCGCTACGCGGCCGGGGCGGTCACGCCCTATCGCGGGCTGGCGCGCTGGCACCACCTGCTCGGCCTCGCGGGGGGCCTCGGCTTGAGCACGTTCATCGTCAGCGGCTGGATCTCCATGAACCCGAACCGCTGGTTCAGCGCGACCAGCCCGCCGGTAGCGTTGCGCGCCGCCTATGCTGGAATCCCGCCGGCGCTCGGCCTCGATCCGCACCGGCTCCGCGATGGCGCCCTGCCGGATACGCGCACCCTGCGCTTCGCCGCCATCGGCGGACGCTGGTGGATCGTCACCGAGACGGCGGACGGCCTCCGGACGGTCGCAGCGGACGGCGCGACCGCCCTCGACGCGCGCAGCATCGCGACGGCCGCGGCAGACGGTTTCGCGGACGGTCCCCTCCGGTCGATCCGCCCGCTATACGCCTACGACGCCTACTGGTATCCCCACGGGGCCGACCCACGGCCGCTTCCGGTGCTGCGCCTGCGCTTCGGCGACGCGGCCGCCACGTGGCTCCACGTCGATCCCCGGGACGGCACGATCCTCCAGCGCCTAGACCGCTCGGGCCGGATCAACCGCTGGCTGTTCGACGCCGCGCACCGGCTCGACCTGCCGGGGCTCACCGGCAACCGCCCCCTGCACGATACGGCCCAGTGGGTCCTGAATCTCCTGGCGGCGGGCATCGCGGTCACCGGGATCGTGGCGGGCTGGCGCAGGCTGCGTCGGACGCTGTCCGCCTGAGGTCGGTTTCAGCGTGTGCTGTCGAGCGGTCGAGATCGGCCCGGCGGTGGCTTCCGATCCGATCCGGTCGTGCCGCGCATCAGGACGACAGCCCGAAGGCGGACGCAGATACCTCCACGTCCGGCCTGTGCGCCTGTCGGTATTCACGGGGGCTCACGTCGTAGCGATCCTTGAAGCGGCGCGCGAAATGCGCCTGGCTGCTGAAACCGCAGCCATAAGCCAACAGGCCGATCGACAGGTGGGCGCAGGCCGGGTCGCCCAGGCGCTTGGCTGCCGCCTTCAGGCGGCGTCCCCAGATGTAGTCGGAGATGTGCCGGCCGCGCTCATGAAACAGCTCCTGCAGCCGCCGCAACGACACGCCCATCGCGGCGGCGAGCCGGGGCGGGTCCAGGTTCGGGTCGCTCAGGTTCGCCTCGACATAGGCCTTGGCGCGCTGGACCGTGACGTTGCCGTGGATGGAACGCGGCGCCTCCTGCGCCATCCGTTCGGCGAGGCTCGCCACGATCAGGTCGACGCCGATCGATGCCATGCGCTCGGCCGCGTCAGGAGTGAGGCGATCGCTGACCCGGACGAGTTCCTGAAGGTACGAGCCCGTCAGGGTCGTCGAGGCGAGGTGTGCTGCGGCCGTGAGCGCGGTGTAGAGTCGGGACGGGCCCAGAACGGTCTCGAAACGCTGGCGCGGCAGATCGATGACCAAGGAGTCGCCGGTCTCCGCCTCCATCACGGATGAACTCGAGTCGAGCAAGATGAGGTCGCCCGGCTTGGTCTTCGCCTCCCGGTCAAGCTGCTGGATTGTATCCCGTCCGGACAGCTTCAGGAGCACGAAAACCCGATCGGGGTTCCCGCGGCGTCGCGCTTCGGCGTCCGTGATTCTGGTCCGCACGGTTGTGTGCCAGAAATGCGAGATCGGCATCGCGCCGATACACGTCACGTCCAGCCGTCCCTGGAACGGGAGACCGTCCGGCGTCTCGATCTCGGCAGGCACGAGCCGCTCGCAGACCAGTTCCCGCCATTGGCGGACCGCGTTTCTGGGATGAATCCCATCTGTCGAGAAAAACGGTTGCATCCGCCGCCCTGGGCACCCCTGTCGCCACCCGGTGGCGAAGATCGGGAACCCCGGCGTTTATTGTATATAATCTACCTTCACAACAGGTTAGACGGGGGACAAGGGGCGGAGCAGCGGCGCCCGGCCAAACAGCGCCGTCCGGAAGCGGGCCGGCGATGATCCATCCCTCTCGAGCATCATCACGATCACGCGGCCTGATGTCCGACCCTAGAACCGCGCCGTCAGGAACAGCCGCACGTTCCGCCCCGGCAGCAGGATCTCGTCCTTCTTGAACGAGGTCGAGTTGCGGATATCGTCGTTCAGGAGGTTGCGGCCCTGGAGGCCGAGGGTGATCGCGCTCGCCCCGTAGACCGCGGGATCGACGGCCTTGGTGTAGCTCAGCTCGGCGCGCAGGTCGTCGTAGCCGGGGGTCGGCGTCTCGTACACCGCCGTGGCGTCGTGGCTGAAGGCGTGGAGCAGGTTCACCCGCGCGAACCATCCGTCGGCCCGCAGGTAGACGCCGCCGCCGAGCCGGTAGGGCGGGATGCGCGGCACGTTCGCGCCGTTGTCGAACTGGGCGCGGACGAAGTCGAACTGCGCCTCGACGCCGGCGAAGCCGTTGCCCACCGGCACGAGGTCGTACTGGCCGATGATCTCGGCGCCGTAGAAGGTCGCGTTCTGCTGCTGGTAGACGATCTGCCGGTTGTCGGTGCCGACGCCGCAGGAGGCGAAGTCGTCGTCGCAGGTCAGACCCGTGTAGTTCCGGTAGATGAAGCCGGTGTAGCGGGTGAAGTAGCCGGTGGCGTCCAGGCGGAAGGGCCCCTCGGCCCGCCGGATGCTGGCCTCGACGGTCCGGGCTCGCTCCTTCTTGAGGTTCGGGTTGCCGATCTCGAAGGTCGCGGTGGCGTCGTGCGGGCCCTGCGAGAACAGCTCATAGCCCGTGGGCCCGCGCTCGACGTAGGAGCCGGTGAGGCTCGCCACGAAGCCGTAGGGCAGGTCCTGCAGGGCGCCGATACTGGCGCTCTTCGGGGCGAAGCGCCGGGTCCGGGCGTACTGGAACGGCTCCTGGCCGTCGACCGGCACGTAGTCGGAGGGGAACTGGGCCGCCGTGCTCGACAGCCGGTCGACCTCGTAGCGCCCGGCGGCCTGCAGCCGCGTGCCCGGGCGCAGTTCCAGCTCCTCGAAGAGGTAGACCGCGTTCGCGCGCGACTCCGTCTTCGGCAGGAACGATTCGAGTTGTGTGTTGATCACGCGCCGGTCCGACTGGAAGCCCAGAGCGCCGGTGAGCCTGCCGAACTCGGTGATGACCGGGACGTGCTGGAGTTCCAGGCGGCCCTCGGCCTCGCGGTTCTTGAAGATCGCCTGGACGCCCTCGATCCCGTCGTCGCCGATCCCGACCTCGTTGTGGCGGTAGACCGAGTAGCCCGCCCAGTAGCGGATCACCTCGAAGGGCCCGTCGAGCGGACGGTACTCGCCCCGCGACAGGACCCGGTCCTGGTTCGGGGTCAGGCGGGTCCGGTCCTGCTCGGCAACGCCGCCGGGGATCGCGTAGACCGCGTCGTAGTGGCTGAAGGAGATGCCCACGAAGCCGCGGTCGCCGATCGCCGAGATGCCGACCGCGCCGCCCTGCGACTCGTTGTACGAGTTGCGCTGGATCCCGCCGGGGATCGCGTAGCTGTCGTTGGCGGTCTTGAAGCCGTCGGCGTGGACCGCGATGCCGTCGCCGCCGGCGTCCACCGTGGCGGCCCCGAGCCGGCCGTTATCCACGCTGGAGAAGCCGCTGGTGACCTGCCCCTGCACCCCGTTCGCCGGGATGAAGGTCGGGACCCGGTTGTTGTCGGCCGAGACGACGCCGCCGATGGCCCCCGAGCCGTAGCGCAGGGTCGCGGGACCGCGGATCACCTCGATCCGGTCGGAGACCAGCGGGTTCACCGGCACGGCGTGATCCTCGCCGAGGTCGGACACGCCGCCGTTGACGATGCCGTTCTCCTGGATCCGCACCCGGGCATTGTCGAGTCCGCGGATGATCGGTCGCGAGGCCGCACCCGGCGCGTAGGTCGTGCCCGAGATGCCCGGACGGTCGAACAGGGCGTCGCCCAGGGTCCGGGGCTGGTCGCGCGCGATCTGGTCCTGGGTCACCACCGTCACCGGTGAGAACGTGTTGGTCGCCACCGGCAGGACGCCGATCGGCACCGCCGCATCCGCCGCGACCGCGCCGCGCGACGGCTGGATCGGGCTCGGGCTGGTGACGCTGATCTCGTCGAGGGCGACGGCCTGCTGCGCCCGCGCGGCGGAGGGCGTGAGGAGGCCGGCGCAGACGGTCGAGGACAGGACCGTGCTGGCGAGGAAGCCGAAGCGGCGCGTGGGAAGCATCGAGACTCACACAGTGTTATATCGTTTCATTGTTGCGGTGCCTCGGTCCGGTGCAAGCGTTAATCCCGCCGGTGTCGGACACGGCCGAGAAACGTTACATCGTTGCAACAGCGATCCGGGCGGCGCGCCCGCACAAGCTCAAGACGCCGGTTGACTTTGAAACGTTATAACATTTTGATCGCGCCATGACCCAGCGCGACACCCGCCTTCCCGTTACCGTCCTGTCCGGCTTCCTCGGGGCCGGGAAGACGACCCTGCTCAATCACGTGCTCAACAATCGCGACGGCCGCCGCGTCGCGGTCATCGTGAACGACATGAGCGAGGTGAACATCGACGCCGATCTGGTCCGCGCCGGGGGCGCCGACCTGTCCCGGACCGACGAGACCCTGGTCGAGATGACCAACGGCTGCATCTGCTGCACCCTGCGCGACGACCTGCTCGCCGAGGTCCGGCGGCTGTCGGAGACGGGGCGGTTCGACTACCTGCTGATCGAGGGGACCGGCATCGCCGAGCCGCTGCCGGTCGCATCGACCTTCTCGTTCCGCGACGAGGCCGGCCGGTCGCTCTCGGATCTCGCCCGCCTCGACACGATGGTGACCGTGGTCGACGCGGTGAATCTGCTGAAGGATTACGGCTCGGCCGCCTTCCTGCGCGAGCGCGGCGAGACGGCGGGCGCCGAGGACACGCGCACGCTCGTGGACCTGCTCGTGGAGCAGATCGAGTTCGCCGACGTGGTGGTCATCAACAAGGCGCGCGACGTGCCGGCCGAGCACCTCGCGCTGGTGCGCTCCGTCGTGCGCGGCCTGAACGCCGATGCCCGCATCCTCGAGACCGATCACGGGCGCGCGCCGCTCGCCGAGATCCTCGACACCGGCCTCTTCGACGAGGAGAAGGCGCAGCAGCACCCGCTCTGGTTCAAGGAACTCTACGGCGCCCACGCGCACGTGCCGGAAACCGAGGAGTACGGCATCGCCTCCTTCGTCTACCGAGCCCGGCGGCCCTTCGACCCGGAGCGCTTCAACGCCTTCGTCAACGCCACGTGGCCGGGTCTGATCCGCGCGAAGGGCCATTTCTGGCTCGCGACCCGGCCGGACTGGGTCGGCGAGTTCTCCCTGGCGGGCGCTGTGGCCCGGGTCTCGGCGATGGGGTTCTGGTGGTCGGCCGTGCCGCGGCGGCGCTGGCCGGAGGCGCCCGAGTTCCAGGCGCGGCTCCGGGACGTCTGGAGCGAGGTCTGGGGCGACCGGCGCCAGGAGCTGGTCTTCATCGGCACCGGCATGGACGCCGCGGCGCTCACGGCAGCGCTGGACGCCTGCCTGCTCGAGACCGGCGCGGACCGGGCGCCGTTCGATCCCGCGCCCTATCGCAGCCTGCCGGACCCGTTCCCGGCCTGGCGCCGCGCGGCCTGAGGGCGACGGTCAGGTCGCCAACGCTTCCGCCTCGTCCTCGGCCTCGATCTCGGCATCCGCCTCGGTCGTCTGACCGGATGCGCCGGCCGCCTCCGCGAGGCCGCGGGCCGCCTTGCGCAGGAGCTTCCGGAGGCGGCGGCGGTCGGTCTTGTCGAGGTGGTCGAGCAACTCGGCCTCGACCTCCTCCTGGATCCGCTCGATGGCCTCGGCCATGGCCCTGCCGGTCTCCGTGAGCTGGACCCGCACCACGCGGCCGTCGCCCGATTCGGCCCGGCGCTCGACGATGCCGAGGGCCGCGAGCCGCGTGACGGTCTTGGAGGCGGTGGGCGGCCGGACACGCAGCAGGGCGGCGAGATCGCCCATCGTCATCGTGCCGGCCGCTGCGAGCGCTTGCACCACCTGCTCCTGGCCGGCGAACAGGCCGAGCTTCGCCAGACGATCGCCGGTCCGTGACCGGTGCAGGCGCGCCGCCTGCACCAGCGCCCAGCCGACGCTGCGCACGCCGGGCGGCCTCAGCTTCTTGGACGGGAGTCCGAGCACCGCGGCCTCGTCCTGATGATCGCGCTTCTGCTTGTCGCCCACCGGAGCGCCCGAATTAGAGCCGGCGGCCGCCGGACGATCCTGAATCTGCACCGTCCACCCCCATCAAGCGGCCGCCCAGGTCCCTGTGGCGCCGACCGGTGACGGTGCGATGACGGGGCTGGCGCGGAGGCCCGCTCAGCAGTGCATGAGACGCTGGAGACGGTCCAGGATGTCCTCGCCGGTGCAGGGACGGGCGATGAACTCGGCATGCTCGGGCATGCGGGCCGGGTCCGGGGCCGCGCGCCCGGACACGATCAGGATCGGCAGTTGCGGCCGCGCCTCGGCCACGGAGCTCGCGAGGTCGAAGCCGTCGGTCTTGCCCGAGAGCTGCACGTCCGTGACCAGCCCGCAGATGTCCGGGCGCGCCTGCAGGATGCTGAGCGCCCGCTCGGCCGAGGCGCACTGGACGGTGTCGTAGCCGCCTTCCTCCAGCACGTCCCCGAGGTCCATGATCGTCAGCGCCTCGTCCTCGACGAGGAGGATTACCGGCCGATCGCCGCTCGAACCCGTCTGCTCGCTCGCCACTGTGTACTCCCTTCGGCAGCACCCGGCCGCGCGGGCCGCCGCACGCATCTCCAGCCGTAGGCCCAACGGCAGAAACGGTCCCGGGTTGCAGGCCGGCACGGGGGCTCGTCACGGGAAAGTGGAACGCGCGGGCCTCATGTCGATGCCGGCGCCAGCTCGGTCACCACCCCGGCGACAGCCTCGATGAGCCGGTCGAGATCCGCCGCATCGATCGTGAGCGCGGGTGTGAGGTAGACGATGTCGCCGAAGGGCCGCACCCAGACGCCGCGGGCGAGCAGTTCCGCCTTCAGGACGGCCAGATCGGGCGCCCGCGCGAACTGGACCGCGCCGATGGCCCCGAGGACCCGGACATCGGCCACGCCGGGCACACGCCGCAGCGGCTCCAGCCCCGCGGCGAGGCGCTCCGCGATGGCGCGGGCCTGGCTCAGGCGCGGCTCGGTCTCGAACAGGTCGAGGCTGGCATTGGCCGCCGCGCAGGCGAGGGGATTGGCCATGAAGGTCGGGCCGTGCATCAGCGCCGCCGCCGGATCCTGGGACCAGAACGCCGCGAACACCTCCGTGCGGGCGACCGTGGCGGCGAGCGCCATCGTGCCGCCCGTGAGCGCCTTCGACAGGCACAGGATGTCGGGCACGATCCCCGCCTGCTCGCAGGCGAACAGGCTGCCTGTGCGCCCGAAGCCGGTGAAGATCTCGTCGGCGATGAGCGGCAGCCCGTGGCGGCGCGCCAGCCCGGCGACCGTCGCCAGCACCTCCGGCGGGTGCGTCCGCATCCCGCCGGCCCCCTGCACCAGCGGCTCGACGATCACCGCCGCCAGGGTGTCGCGATGGGCCGCCAGGGCCGCGTCGAGCGCCGCGGTCTCGGCCGCGCTGCGCGGCAGGTCGCAGAAGATCTGGCTCGGCAGGTAGGCACCGAAGCGGCGATGCATGCCCTCCTCGGGGTCGCAGACCGACATCGCCCCCATCGTGTCGCCGTGGTAGCCGCCGCGGAACGCGAGGACCTTCGTCCGCCCGGTGACGCCGCGGTTGATCCACATCTGCGCCGCCATCTTGAGCGCGACCTCCACGGCGACCGAGCCCGAATCGCTGAGGAAGACGTGGTCGAGATCGCCCGGCAGCAGGGCGGCGAGCCGCCGGGCCAGGGCCTCCGCCGGCGCGTGGGTGAGGCCGCCGAACATCACGTGGGGCATGCGCGCGAGCTGGTCGGCCACCGCGCCCGCTATGTGTGGGTGATTGTAGCCGTGCACCGCGGTCCACCAGGAGGCGATGCCGTCCACGAGCTCGCGCCCGTCGGCGAGGCGGATGCGGGTGCCCTGGGTCGCGACCGCCTCCAGGGGCGGTGCCGCGCGGCGCATCTGCGTGTAGGGCCGCCAGAGATGGCCTGCGGGCGTTGCGAAGGTCATGCGCCTGGCATGATGTGGCCTCGGACGGGGGTCAAGGACCGGCACGCGCCGCTTGACATTGTCTTCGCGGCACCGCCCATCCCCGTCCCCATGGACAGCCTCGACGCCTTCGCCACCGGGAAACTCGACGCCCTCGAGGCCGGCAGCCTGCGCCGCAAGCTGGTGCCGACGGCGCGCGGCGCCGGCGCCGCGGCGGCGCGGCGGGGACGGGCGCTCGTCTCCTTCTCGTGCAACGACTATCTCGGCCTCTCGCATCACCCGCGGGTGATCGCGGCGGCCCGGGCCGCGGTCGCGAGCCACGGCGCGGGGGCGGGCGGGTCGCGGCTCGTGACCGGCGACCACCCCTATCTCGGCGCCCTGGAAGCCGGCCTCGCGCGCCACAAGGGCACGGAGGCCGCTCTGGTCTTCGGCAGCGGCTACCTCGCCAATCTCGGCATCACCCCGGCGCTCGCCGGGCGGGGCGACCTCGTCCTGCTCGACGAGCTGTCCCACGCCTGCATGTGGGCGGGCGCGCGGCTCTCGGGCGCGCGGGTCCTGACCTTCCGCCACAACGATCCCGGCGACCTCGCGGCGCGGCTCGCCGAGCACCGGCCGCACCACGGGCGCGCCCTCGTGCTGACCGAGCGCGTGTTCAGCATGGACGGCGACCGGGCGCCCCTGGGCGACATCCTGGGCATCGCCGAATCCTTCGACGCCTGGACGCTCGTGGACGACGCCCACGGCATCGGCGTGGTCGAGGACGGACCGCGGGCGCCCCTGGAGATGGGCACCCTTTCGAAGGCGCTCGGCTCGTATGGCGGCTATCTCTGCGCCTCGCGCCCGGTCATCGACCTGATGACGAGCCGTGCCCGCAGCTTCGTCTACACCACCGGCCTGCCACCGGCCTCGGCCGCCGCGGCCCTGGAGGCGCTGGCGATCCTGGAGGCGGAGCCAGAGCGCCGGGCCCGTCCGCTCGCCCTCGCCCGGCGCTTCACCGCCCGCCTGGGCCTGCCGGAGGCCGAGAGCGCGGTCGTGCCGGTCCTGGTCGGCGAGGCGCAGGCGGCGCTCGACATCTCGGCGGCGTTGGAGGCGCAGGGCTACCTCGTGGTGGCAATCCGCCCGCCGACCGTGCCGGCCGGCACCGCGCGGCTGCGGGTCGCCTTCTCGGCCGCCCACGACGAGGCTCAGGTCGACGCCCTCGCGGAGGCCGTGGCCGCCCTGATCGGTTGAGCGCGGGCGCTTCTCGGTGATCGCGCCGATTCTCATATCTGCGGGCCGAACAAGCGGCTGCGGACACCGTTCGTCTCTGCGAGCGCAGCGAAGCTAGGCAGGGCGGCACGACCCCTGGGATCGTGGCGCCACGCTGGATTGCTTCGCTGCGCTCGCAAAGACGGTGAGGGCGTCGCGACAACCTGCTAAGGCGTTTCGCGCATCGAGAACCCGATCCGGCTGCCCGAGGTCGGGCGACATCATCGAGAGGACGACGCCATGGACGCCACCGCGCTGCGAGCCCTCCAGGCTCCGATCAAGGACAAGTACCGCACCGCGCCGGACGCGGCGGTCATCACCTTGAAGGCCAGGGGCACGCTGGACGACACCAAGATCGCCTGCAAGGTCGAGACGGGCCGCGCCATCGCGGAGGCCGGGCTGCATCCGGCCACGGGCGGCTCGGGCGCGGAGCTGTGCTCGGGCGACATGCTGCTGGAGGCGCTGGTCGCCTGCGCGGGCGTGACGCTCAAGGCGGTGGCGACCGCCCTGGAGATCCCGCTGCGCGCCGGCACGGTCAGCGCCGAGGGCGACCTCGATTTCCGCGGCACCCTCGGGGTCGACAAGGAGGCGCCGGTGGGCTTCCGCAACATCCGCCTGTTCTTCGAGCTCGACACCGACGCGCCGGAGGACAAGCTCGCGCAGCTCCTGAAGCTGACCGAGCGCTACTGCGTCGTGTTCCAGACCCTCAACCACAAGCCGGAACTGTCGGTCGCCGCGACGACGGCCTGACGGAGCGCACCATGGCGGGCGGCATCACCCAGGCCGAGTACTGGAACGGCGAGGTCGGTACGCGCTGGGCGCGCAATCAGGCCGTCCTCGACGCGATGTTCGTCCCGCTGACGGAGGCGCTCTTCGCCCGCGCTGGGCTCGTCCCGGGCGAGACGGTACTCGACATCGGCTGCGGCGCGGGCGCCACGACCCTGGAGGCCGCGCGCTGGGTCGGGCCCGCCGGGAGCGTGACGGGCGCCGACATCTCGGCGCCGCTCCTCGCCGTGGGGCGGGAGCGCGCCGAGGCGGAGGCCCCCGCAAGCGTGTCGCTCCGGTTCGTCGAGGCCGATGTTGAGACGGCCGATCTCGGCCGGTTCGACCACGTCGTGTCGCGATTCGGCGTGATGTTCTTCCCGGATTCCGCCCGCGCCTTCGCCAACGTGCGCCGGATGCTCCGGCCGGGCGGCCGGATGACCTTCCTGTGCTGGCGGCCCCTCGCCGAGAACCTGTGGGTCGGCGTGCCGCGCGACGCGGTGCTGCCGCTCCTGCCGGAGGTGCCGCCGCCGCCGCAGCCCGACACGCCGGGTCCGTTCCGCTTCGCCGACGCCGACCCGCTCGTCGCGCTCCTGCGCGGGGCCGGGTTCGACGCCGTCACCTGCGATGCCCTCGACCGGGACATCGTCCTCGGGCAGGGCAAGACCGACGCGGCGGCGGTCGCGGCGGCCACCCACGTCGCCCTGAACCTCGGGCCGAGCTCCCATCTCTTCCGCGAGGCCGCGCCGGATCTCCGGGCGCGCGCCGAGGCGGCCGTGGCGGAGGCCCTCCGGCGGCACGCGGCGGGCGGCGCCGTGCGCCTGCGCGCTGCCTGCTGGCTCGTCCAGGCGGGATAGGTTCCGCGGCGCTGCTCGCTCTCACCGTCTTCGCGAGCGGAGCGAAGCGATCCAGCCCGCGCGACGATCCGGGGCGTCCCGCTGCCCTGGGTCACTGCGCTGCGCGCGTGATGACGAAGGGCGCGACGGCCGCCGAAGCGGTCGATCGGAAACGGCCTCAGAGACCCAGCGCGCCGCCGTCCGAGCGCGGGTCGTGGGTCGCCTCGATACGCCCGTTGCGGGGATGGCGGACCAGCATGCCGGCATGGCCGAGCGAGTCGATGTAGGAGCCGCCGAGTTCCTCGATCTCGTGGCCGAGTCGGCCGAGGGCCGCGATGCGGGCCGGATCGAACCGGTCCTCCACCTTCACGCTGAGGGAGGGTGCGCCCCAGGTGCGCCCGTAGAGCAGGCGCGGGGCGTCGACCGCGTCCGCCACCGACATCCCGTAATCGGCGTAGCGGGTGAAGATCTGGGCCTGGAACTGCGGCTGCCCGTCGCCGCCCATGCTGCCGTAGCTCATCACCCGCCCGTCGTCGAAGGCGGCGAGCGCCGGGATCAGCGTGTGGAACGGGCGCCGGCCCGGCTCCAGAGGATTCACGGCCTTCGGGTCGACGGAGAACGACATGCCCCGGTTCTGCCAGCAGATGCCGGTGGCGGGCAGGACCGTCCCGGAGCCGTACTCCCAGTAGACCGACTGGATGTAGGAGACGGCGAGGCCGTCCTTGTCGATGGCGCCCATCCAGACCGTGTCGCCGTGACCGGGATCGGGCAGGGGCACCCGGGCGGCGCGGCCCATGTCGACGAGCGCGGCCTCGCGGGCGAGCCGGTCCGGGGACAGGAACGCGGCGGGATCATGCCGCAGGCGGGCGAAATCGGTGACCACCCGGTCGCGGATCGCGAAGGCCCGCTTCGTCGCCTCGATCAGCCCGTGGTAATGGGCCGTGGTCTCGGGCTCTGCGATGTTGAGACGGTCGAAGATCCCGAGGATCAGGAGCGCCGCGAGCCCCTGGGTCGGCGGCGGGAAGTTGTAGAGCGTCGCGTCGCGGCGGCGGATCGACAGGGGCGCCCGCTCGACCGCCGCGAAGGATTCCAGATCCGCCCGGGTGACCGGCGCGCCGAGGCGCTCCAGGTCGGCGGCGATCTCCCGGCCGATATCGCCGCGGTAGAAGTCGCCGAGGCCCGCATGGGCGAGCTGCTCCAGAGTGGCGGCGAGCAGCGGGAGGCTCCGGGTCTCGCCGGCCGGGAACGGCTTGCCGTCCTTCAGGAACGTCCGCGCGAAGTTCGGGGCGTCGTGGAGGGTGTCGAGTTCCTGGGGCACGTAGCGCGCCTCCGACGGGGAGACCGGGACGCCGGCCCGCGCCTGCGCGATCGCGTCGGCCAGCAGGGTCTCCAGCGGGAGGCGGCCGCCCAGCGCCCGCGCCAGCTCCAGGGCGAGGCGCCAACCGCCCACCGCGCCCGCGACCGTCACCATCGCGTCGGGGCCGCGGGCGGGGATCGCGTCGTAGCCCTTCTCGCGATAGCGCGGGATCGTGGCGAGGCGCCCGGCCGGACCGCAGGCCTCGATGCCGCGCACCCGCCCGCCGCGCTCGCGCACGAGCCAGAAGCCGTCGCCGCCGATGCCGTTCATGTGCGGGTAGACCACCGCGATGGAGGCGGCCATCGCCACCATCGCCTCGATGGCGTTGCCGCCCTGCGCCAGGACGGTCTGGCCGGCCTGGGCGGCGAGGCTGTGGGGCGCGGCGACGGCGGCGGACGTGAAGACGGGGGTCTCGGGCATCGACGGTCCTGTGGTGTACCGGCCGCACGGTTAGGCGAGCGCGCGGCTCCTGCAAAGGTCGAGCGTGTTCGACCAGCACGCCGTGCTATTCTGCGGCCCGCACTGTCGCCGACTAGCGGCCCATGGTCCGGAAGTTCATAGCCCTGTTTGCCCTGGCCCTGTCGGCCGTGCCCGCCGCTGCCCAGCAGCACGTGCCCTCGGTCTTCGAGGGCGCGGGCGCCGATCCGCGCGTCTCAGTCTCCCAGCCGGAGACCACCAGCCAAGCCTCCGGCGGCTACGTCCGCTCGGTCGAACCCTCGCTCGGCCCGCTCGGCGATCCGCTGGGGATCCGCCCGGTCCTGAAGGAGCGGGGCATCGAGTACAGCCTGACCTACATCGTCGACGTGCTCGGCAACCCGGTCGGCGGCCTGCGGCAGGGCGCGATCGTCGAGGACCGCCTCAACCTGCGCCTCAACCTCGACCTCGACAAGCTCGCGGGCTGGCAGGGCGCGACGGTCCACGCCAACGCCTACTTCATCCACGGCACCGGCCTGTCGCGCTACTACGTCGGCAACCTGCTCACGACGAGTGTCATCGAGGCGCTGCCGTCGACGCGGCTCTACGTGCTCTGGCTCGACCAGAGCCTGATGGACGGAAAGCTCGGGATCCGGATCGGCCAGCAGGCCGCCGATACCGAGTTCTTCGTCAGCCAGACCGCGACCCTGTTCGTGAACTCGACCTTCGGCTGGCCAGCCATCACCGGGCTCGACCTGCCGAGCGGCGGCCCGGCCTACCCGCTCGCGGCGCCGGCGATCCGGGCCAAGTACGTGCCGGGCAACGGCTTCTCCCTGCAGATCGGCCTCTACGACGGCGATCCGGCCGGCGCGAACCGCCCCGGTCGGGATCCGGAGGCGCAGCGCCTCGACCGGACGGGCACGAATTTCCGCCTGCGCGATCCGGCCCTGGTCATCGCCGAGGCCACCTACGCGTACAACATCGCGCCCGGCGCCCGGGGATTGCCCGGGGACATCACCCTCGGCGGCTGGCAGCATTTCGGCCGGTTCGACAGCCTGCGCTTCGACATCACCGGCGTGCCGCTGGCCGACCCGAACGCCACCGGGATCGGCCGGCCAGTGCGCGGCAATGCCGGCCTCTACGCGATCTACGACCAGACCCTCTACCGGGAATCCGGCAAGGACGACGAGGGCCTGGGCTTCTTCGTGCGCGCGGCGTGGTCGCCCACGCGTTCGAGCCTGATCGACGCCTACGTGGATACCGGCCTCGCCTACAAGGGCCTGTTCGAGGGGCGCGACGACGACACGATCGGACTCAGCTTCGCCTACGCCCGCATCGGCGACGACGCCCAGCGGGCCGACCGGGACACGATCCTCTACACCGGGATGCCGATGCCGCGCCGCCGCGCCGAGGCGGTGATCGAGGCGACCTATCAGGCGGTGGTCGTGCCGGGCTTCACGGTGCAGCCCGACGCGCAGTACGTCATCCGGCCGGGTGCCGGAATCGCCGGTCCGGACGGGCGCCGGCTGCGCAACGCGGCGGTGCTCGGCCTGCGCGCGACCGTGCAGTACTGAGCCGGCCTGCGACCGCGGCACCCGGAACGCTCCCGGGCCTCCGCCTCTTTCAGCAGCATGTTGATTTTCGAGTGGGTCGTCGGCGTCCTGTTCGGCGCCGTCCTCCTGGCCGGCGTCGCGCGCCGGCTCGGTGCGCCGTATCCCGCCTTCCTGGCGCTGGGCGGCGTCGGCCTCGCCTTCGTACCCGGCGTCCCGAACCTGCGGCTCGATCCCGAACTGGCGCTCGCCCTGTTCCTGGCCCCGGTCCTGCTCGATGCCGGGTTCGATGCCTCGGTGCGGGACCTGAAGGAGAACTGGCGCGCGGTGCTCGGGCTCGCGGTCGGGGCCGTGGCGGTGACGACCGTCGCGGTCGCGGTCGTGGCGCGGCTCGTCGTGCCGGACATGCCGCTCTCCGCCTGCATCGTGCTCGGCGCCGTGGTCGCGCCGCCCGACGCCGTGGCGGCGCTGGCGGTGCTCAAGCACGCGCCGATGCCGCACCGGCTCGCCACGATCCTGCGCGGCGAGAGCCTGCTCAACGACGCGGCCTCGCTGCTGATCTACCGGCTCGGCGTGACCGCCGCGATGGCCGGCACCTTCCACCCGGCGGAGGTGGCGCCGGCCTTCCTCCTGGGCGTGGTCGCGAGCCTCGTCGTCGGCCCCTGCCTCGGCCTGCTGTTCGTGGCCGTGACCCGGCGCGTGACCGATCCGGCGAGCGCGATCGTGCTCCAGTTCGTCGCCGCCTTCGGGATCTGGCTCGCCGCGGAGCGGCTGGAGCTGTCGGGGGTCCTGACCATCGTGACCTTCGCGGTGATGGTCGCCCGCCGGGCACCCGGCGTCACCGCGCCCCGCGCCCGGGTGATCTCCTACGCGGTCTGGGACACGGCGGTGTTCGTGCTCAACGTCCTGGCCTTCGTGCTGATCGGCATCCAGATCGACCCGATCCGGGACCGGTTGAGCGGCGCGGACGCGTGGCAGGCGCTGATCCTCGCGGGCGCGACCTTCGCCACCGTGGTCCTGACCCGCCTCGCCTGGGTGATGCCGACCACAGGGATCCGCGGGTTCGGCCTCCGGCAGGCCGGCGCCCCGGCGCGGCTGGGCCCGGGGATCGCCCTGTCGTGGGCGGGCATGCGCGGGATCGTCACCGTGGCGGCCGCCCTGGCACTGCCCGCCGAGTTCCCGCACCGGGATCTCGTGGTGGTCACCGCCTTCGTCACGGTGCTCGGCACCCTGATTATCCAGGGCCTGACCCTGCGGCCACTGCTCGCCCGTCTGCGGCTGGAGGACGATGATCCGGTGGGCCGGGAGACCGGTTGGGCCCGCGCGGCGGCCTACGAGGCCGCCCTGGAGAGCCTCGCCGACGCCGAGAACGAGCCGGCGACCGACGCCCTGCGCGCCGAGTTCCGCGCGGCCCTCGCGGAGGCCGAGGCGCACGACGAGGGCTTGGCGCCGGAGAGCCTGCCGGCGGATGCCGCGCGGCGGCGCGCCGTCGAGGCCGCCCGCGACGCGGTGCTCGCCCTGCGCCGCCAGGGGCGGATCGGCGACGACGCCTACTACCTGCTGGAGGAGGAATTCGACTGGGCCGAGCTCAGCGCGACCCCGCGCGCGGAGACCTGAGCGCGCCCCGTCAGACGCCCTTGCGCGCGGCGATCCGGGCCTCGATCGCGTCCCAGACCGCGACCGACAGGTCGGGGCCCCCGAGTCGCTGGATCGCCCGGATGCCGGTGGGGGAGGTGACGTTGATCTCGGTGAGGTGCCCGTCGATCACGTCGATGCCCACCAGGATCAGGCCCCGCCGCGCCAGTTCCGGGCCGATCGTGGCGCAGATCTCGCGCTCGCGGTCGGTCAGCTCGGAGGCGGAGGCGGCGCCGCCGCGCACCATGTTGGAGCGGATGTCGTTCGCGGCCGGCACGCGGTTGACCGCCCCCATCGGGACGCCGTCGACCAGGATGATGCGCTTGTCGCCCTCGGTGACCCGGTCGAGGTAGCGCTGCACGACCCAGGCCTCCCGGAAGGTCGTGGCGAACAGGTCGAACATCGAGCCGAAATTCGGGTCCTTCTCGGTGACCTTGAACACGGCCGCGCCGCCGTGCCCGTGCAGCGGCTTCATCGCCACGGTCCCGTGCTCCAGCCGGAAGGCCTCGATCTCCGCCTTGTCGCGGCTGATCAGCGTCGGCGGCATCAGCTCGGGGAAGTCGAGGACGAACAGCTTCTCGGGCGCGTTGCGCACCTCGAAGGGATCGTTGACCACGAGGGTGTACGGATGGATCCGCTCGAGCATGTGGGTGGCCGTGATGTAGGCCATGTCGAAGGGCGGGTCCTGGCGCATCAGCACCACGTCCGCCTCGGCGAGATCGATCCGCTCCGGCGGCGCCAGGGTGAAGTGCGCGCCCTCGACGTCCTGCACGGTCAGCCGCTCGACGCGGGCCGTCACGCGCCGGCCCTGCATCGAGAGCCGGTCGGGCGTGTAGTAGACGAGCGCGTGCCCCCGCCGCTGGGCCTCCAGCAGCAGGGCGAAGGTGGTGTCACCCGCGATCCGGATATTCTGGATCGGGTCCATCTGGACCGCGACGGTCAGGCTCATACCAAACGCCCCTCGCCAACGGCGGGCAACTCGACTGGGTCCCGTCTCAATCGTCGGACAGAGACTTGCTGCCGGTGCGCTTGTCGTAGTCGCCGATCGCCGCCCGGCATTCCGGGGACAGGCGCTTGCGGTTGCGCATCATGCAGCGATCCGCGTCCTGGCTGTTCGGATCGACGCCCGCGCAGAGGCGGAAATAGTCGTTCGCGCAGCCGAGCTGCAGGCCCTGATCCTCCCGCTGGGCGTAGGCGGGGCCGGCGGTCAGCGTGAACAGCGCCAGCGCCGCAGTAGCCAAGCCGCGGCGGCGGAAGGCGCGCAGGGATCGTTCCGGAACCAGTCGCATTCAGCGGTGTCCTCAATCTCGATCGGGCGGAGAGCCGACACGGCGGTCCCGCCATCGCCCGTGCCCGGCATATCGGTCGGGCCGGGCGGTAGGCAAGCGCCGAGGGTCCCGACGGGTTCCGCGCGGCAACGTCGCGGCCACGCTTCGCCGCGGTGTGGCGCGCGGGTCGCACAGCGCCGCCGCCCGGCGGGCCGTCCGCACATAAGAAGGCCCCGTCCGGATCGGACAGGGCCTCAAGTCGAAGGGAGGAAACGCCCGCCATGGGCGCGAACACCCACGCAATTCACGCGCCAACTCCTGCCAGCACCGCGATTCCCGGCGGGGGCCCGGAAAGACTCCGTTAACCACGTCGTGCTGGATTGTTTCGGTAGCCCTTGCCGACGCCCTCCGAAGGGCCCGGGCCAGATGCTCGGACCGCCGACAGGAGCCGGAGACCATGACCCTCATCAAGCCGCTGGAGACCGGCGAAGCCCGTTCGTCGAAGCCCGCCGCCGATCCGGCACGCAGAGCCGCCCAGGCCCCGTCCGCCACCCTGATCCCGTTCCCGGGCGCGGAGTCGCGGCGGACCTGCCGGATCCCGCGCTCCGGCGAGCGGCGCGGCGAGATCCTCCTGTTCCTCGGCGTGCGCTACGAGCGCCTCGCGTCCTGAGGACGTCCCCGCGCATGTCAGCCCGGCCGCGCGACACCACCGACGGTTCTCCCATGTCAGCCCCGGATCGCCGGCAGCCCGACCGCGCGCGCACCGCGCTGCGCCTCGCCCCCGCCGGCGCCGCGCTCGCCCTGCTCGCGGCCTGCACCCAGAGCGGCGATTTCGGCCGGCCGCGCACGGGGGTCTGGAACGGGCTCATCGACACGACGGGCAGCTTCAGCACCCGGGATCGCGGGCGCCTCCTGCTCGATTCCGGCCTCACCGACGACGAACTGACCCTGCGCGACCGCGCGTGGCGGTTCGTCGCGCCGGCCAGCAACTTCACGGCCTTCCAGGACACGGTGTTCGGCCTCGCCAGCGCCCACGCGCTCCCGCCGACGTGGCGCTACGAGGAAGTCGGCGCCTATTACGAGGCCCTGACGGAGGAGCCGTCCCGCTCCCCAGTCTCCCGCTACCGGAAGCTCAGCGACGACGTGACCGCCGACGCGCGGCTGATCCCGCTCTTCGTGGCGCTGGCCGCCCGCGTCATCGACGCGGATGCCGCTCGCCTGCGCAGCCTGCCCTTCGCCAAGACCCTCGACGACGACGCCGTGCGGGATGCCGTCCAGCGGGTCGCCGAGAACCGCTGCCTGATCGCCTGGGTGCGCTTCGAGGCCGGCCTGCGGCTCGCCCGCTACCGGTTCGCGCTGGAGCACCTGTTCGCGGCCGCGCCGGCACCGGAATCGGTCTCGGCCGAGCGGTCCATCCTGATGCTGGCCGCGCGCCGCAACCTGCTCGACCCGCTCCTGCCGCCGGACGCCGCGGCCCGGTGCGGCCTCGGGCCGGTTCCGCTGCCGCCCCCGCCGCCGGTCGCGCAGGCGGAACCGCTGGTGGTCAAATACTGAGCGCTCGAGGACGTCCCGGGATGAAGGTCGTGCCGCGCGGATGGCGGGAGGCCGGGCTCCGCCGGCCCTAGTACTTCAGTCCGGTGTCGCAGAGGACGGTCACGGCGGTCGCGTCGCTGGGGAGACGCCCGGACGACAGCAGCGCGACCGTCGCCGCGACGTTGGCCGCCGCCGAGTAGCCGACATGCAGGCCCTCCCGCATCGCCAGGGCCCGCCGCCACTCCTCGGCCGCCGCGTCGGTCACCGGGATGGACAAGTCCATCAGGCCGGCCGTCCAGTGCGGCGGGACGCTGCCGTAGCCGGTGCCCTGGATCGAGTGCCGGTGCTTCGTGACCGGCGATCCGCCGAGGGGCTGACAGCCCGCCGGCTCGACCGCGGCGCAGATCAGGGACGGGTTGCGCGCGCGCAGGGCCGCGGCCACGCCGAGGAAGGTCGCGCCCGTGCCCACGGCCGCCACCCAGGCATCGACCCGGCCGGACGATTGCGCCCAGATCTCCGGTCCGGTCGTGTCGCGATGCGCGCGCACGCCCTCCGGCGCGTGGAACTGGTCGATGTAGAAGCCGCCCCGCTCGGTCGCGACGCGCTCCGCCGCGTCCGCGGCCGCCCGCACGTCGGCGCCGGTGACCTGCCCCGGGACGCCGTCCACCTGCGGCACCCGCACGACCTCGGCACCGAGCGCCTCGAGCATCCGCACGCGCTGGAGACTGTTCCCGGCCGACATCGTGACCACGAGCGGGTGCCCCAGGGCCGCGCAGGCCACCGCGAGGCCGGCCCCCATGTTGCCGCTGGTCATCTCCACCACGGGCGCCCCCGCGGCGAGGCGGCCGTCCGCGCGCGCGGCCAGCAGGATGGCGCGGGCGGCGCGGTCCTTGACGCTGCCGCCGGGCTGCATGAACTCGGCCTTCGCGAGGATGCGGCCCGGACCGGGATGGACGCGGTCGAGGGCGACGAGCGGCGTGTTACCGATCAGATCGAGGGCGGATCGCGTGATCCCGGCGGCCGAGGACGGCATCGTCGCGGCGGCTGCAGTCATCGCGTCGGCGGGGCCGGCGCCGTCATCCGGGAGAACGCGGGCCGCGGGGGCTCGGCACCGGCCGACCGGCGCCGCGGACCCGTGCGGCGTCCTCGCTCAGCGTCCCGCTCCCTTGCCCGACGCATCCTTGCCCGACGCGTCCTTGCCGGGCGTGTCCTTGCCGGGCGTGTCCTTGCCCGCGGACGCATCGTCCGTCGGCGTGTCGGTGGTGCAGGAGACGGCCTGGACGGCGGCGTTGGCGGCGGGCCTCTGGCTCGGGAGACCGGCGATCACCCGCACCACCACGAAGCCGCGCGCGTCGGGCGCGACGATGCGCACGTCGCGGCTCGGATCGTTCTCGTCGTCGTCGGCCAGCGCCTCGTCGTACTGCGCCCGGGTCAGGATCACGAGATCCAGGGCCCCGCGGACCGCGGCCTGATCGGTCACCGCGTAGAACGCCCCGCGGCGGGCATGCGCGGCGAGCGAGAGCGACAGCGGACCGGTGCGGGCCGAGACGCGCATGGGCCCGTCCGCGAGGTTGTAGGCGCAGACGCCCACGGCGACCGCCGGATCCGGGATCGGCAGCCACGCCTCGGGCGGGGAGGGGTCGTCGCCGGTCGCGACCGCGTAGATCGATTGCGGATGGTCCAGGTTCTCGCTGGTGCGGGCGCGCGAGACCGCGTCGGCCTCCGACAGGGCGGGGATCGCCAGGACCGCCGCGATGTGGACGATCCCGGCGAGCACGAGGCCGATCAGCGTGGCGTAGACGAAGCGCAGGCTCACGGGGCGCACCCCACGCGGGTGATGGCCGGCACGGCACTTCGGTCGAGGGACCCGACGCTGGCGGCGACCGGCGTATCGTACAGGCGCAGGGCGAGGCGGACCGGCCCGCTCGCCCGCGGGCTCGGGAGCCAGTTGCCCGGCTGGACATCCGGCGCGAGCGTGATCGTGAAGCGCCCGTCGGCCGTGCGCAGCACTTCCGTGGAGGTGAAGCCCTCGCGCAGCGGCGCGCGGCCGGGTTCGCGCGCGCCGCGCCCGGCGACCGTGACGGTCCAGGCGCGGGCGGGCGGCGTCGCGCCGCCGATCCGGTACGTGCAGGTCGCGTCGAGCGCCTGACCGGAATCGTCGACCGCCGCGGTCAGAAGCAGGCCCTCACCGACCGCCAGAGGGATCTCGCCGCGACGCGCGTTGACGGCGCGGGTGTAGGGATCGGCATTCGCCGCGCCGGCCCGCGGCCACGCGGTCCAGGCTCCGACCTGCACGCCGCCGAACGGGTAGCCGCCGCTCGTGGCCCAGTCGGCGCTGGCGAGTCCCAGGACGGCGCCCAGCGCCAGGGTGTAGGCGGCGAGGCCGGCGATCGAGCTCTTGCGCCAGAGGCGCAGGACGAAGCGCGCAGCGCCGTTGCGTGGGGCGCCGGCGAACACGGAGGTCCGGCCGAGCGCCTCGGGGATCATGAGCTTCATGCGCTCACCGCACCTCGGTGAAGCCGCCGACCGGGCGGGTGCCCTCGGCGACCTCGCGCAGCTGACCCGACGGCGGCGCCGCCGCCCGATCGCCGGGCTTCCGGCCGGTCCTCGGCGCGCTTCCGGCGCCGGCAGGCGCGTCCGCGGCCGAGCCGGGCGCGCGCTCGACGGTGCGGAACAGGCCGTTCAGGCCGCTGATCACCTCGAAGGAGCGGCGCGAGAGCTTGCCGTAGGCGCTGGCATTCGGATCGGTCGGCGCGGTCGGGCCGCCGGAAGCCTGCTGCTGGGCGGCGCGCGGGCTCTCCTTCAGGCCGGGCAGGCCCTTGATCTCGATGCCCTGGTGGGCCGGCTCCATGACGTCGTGCCAGAGCTGGGCCGGGAGGGAGCCGCCGGTGAGCTTGTTGGTCGAGGTGTGGTCGTCGTTGCCGAACCAGACGGCGCCGACGTAATTGCCGGTGTAGCCGACGAACCACGCGTCCCGGTAGGCGTTCGTCGTGCCGGACTTGCCCGCCACCTTCACGCCCTCGAGCTGGGCCCGCTTGCCGGTGCCCTCCTCGACCACCTTGTTGAGCATGAAGTTCATGTCCGCCACGACCTGGGGCGAGAGAACCCGCTCGGGCGCCTCGTCGGCGTGGCGGTAGATCACCTCGCCGGACGAGTTCTTCACCTCGATGGCCGCGTAGGGCTTGGCGCGGAAGCCGCCGTTGGCGAACACCGCGTAGCCCGCCGCCTGGTCGATGACCGTCACCTCGTCCGAGCCGATCGGCATCGAGACCGTATCGATCAGGTTCGAGGTGATGCCCATCTTGTGCGCGAGTTCCGTGATCTTCGCGCGGCCCGCCTTGGCGGCCTTGGCCTCGTGGGAGATGCCCATGGCCTTGCCCAGCGAGATCGAGATCTTGATCGGGATCGTGTTGATCGACTTCGCCACCGCGAGCCACATCGGCACCCGTCCGGCATAGGACCGGCCGTAATTCTGCGGGCACCAGTTGCCGATGCAGACGGGGCTGTCGACCACCGTCGTGTCGGGCTTGAACAGCCCGGAGGCGAGCGCGGCCGAGTAGACGTAGGGCTTGAACGAGGAGCCGGGCTGGCGCAGCGCGTCGGTGGCGCGGTTGAACTGGCTCTCGCCGTAATCCGCGCCGCCCACCATGGCGCGCAGCGCCCCGTCGGGATCGAGGATCACCATGGCGGCCTCGTCCACGTCGTAGGCGTCGCCGGATTTGCGCAGGATGTCGGCCACCGCCTCGTCGGCCCGCTTCTGGATCGCGAGGTCCAGCGGCGTCTTCACGGTCAGCACGCGGTCGTTGCGCAGCTTGCCCGCGTCGGCCATCGCCTTGATCTCGCCGAAGGCCCAGTCGAGGTAGTAGTCGGCGGTGATGTCGCGGGTGCGGGTCACCGGCGTCGCCGGGTTGCGGAGCGCCGTCTGGATCTGGCCCTCGGTGACGAAGCCCGCCTCCACCATGTTGTGCAGCACGTCCGCCGCCCGCGCGCGCGCCGCCGGCAGGTTGACGTGCGGGGCGTACTTGGTCGGCGCCTTGAACAGGCCCGCCAGCATGGCGGCCTCGGCGAGGCTGATGTCCTTGAGCGGCTTGCCGAAATAGTAGTCCGCCGCCGCCACTGCGCCGAAGGTGCCGCCGCCCATGTAGGCGCGGTCGAGGTAGAGCTTCAGGATCTCGTTCTTGGTGAGATGGCTCTCGAGCCACAGGGCCAGGAACGCCTCGTTGACCTTCCGCTCCAGGGAGCGCTCGTTCGTCAGGAACAGGTTCTTGGCGAGCTGCTGGGTGATCGAGGACCCGCCCTGCGTGCCGCTGCCGCCGCGGGAATTGTTCACCAGCGCCCGCAGCGTGCCGATCGGGTCGATGCCCCAGTGCTCGTAGAAGCGCCGGTCCTCGGTGGAGACCAGCGCCTTGATCATGATGTCGGGAAAGTCGTCGAGCTTCAGCGAGTCGTCGTGCTTGATGCCGCGCCGCCCGACCTCGGTGCCGTAGCGGTCGAGGAAGGTGACGGCGAGATCCTGCTGCTTCAGCCAGTTCTCGCTGGTGAGCTGGAAGGCGGGCTGCGCCAGCGCGAGCATCAGGATGGCACCGCCGGTCCCGATCGTCACTCCCTCGCTCGTCAGGTCGAGGGCGACGCGCTTCCAGCCGCGCACCGCGAAGCGGCTCATGACGCGCTGGAAGCGCTCGTAAGCCTGACCCGTCGACTGGCCGCCGTCGTACAGGCTCGCGTTGACCCAGGCGTCGAAGGCGAGGGCGGCGCGTTCGAGGCGGACCTTGATCTCGGTGAACGTCGGCAGGCGCACGATGTCGAACCCGGCTTGTCGAGCGCCTCTGCGGCGGAACCTGGCGGCGGATGGTCGGGCGCCCGCGCCGCGGACCCGAACCCTGCGCCGGCGCCACCGCACGGCATCCGACGTCCATAGCAGGATCCGGAACCGGCGGCGAGGCTCTGCGCAGTCTCGTGATTCGCCGCGGACGAGCTTGGCCGTAACGCACGACGGGGCGATCCGGTCGCATGGCAATCGCAGGGCGGCCGTCGGCGACACTCGGCTGCCACGCTTGCAGCGGTGCTGCGCCTCGGGCAGAGAGGCGGCTTCCCATCCGAGAGACTTTCCCGATGCCCAAGCCCGAGGCGCCGCGCCGCGGGGCGGTCGAGCCGTTCTGGCGGACCAAGACGCTCGAAGCCATGACCCCGTCCGAGTGGGAGAGCCTGTGCGACGGCTGCGGCCGGTGCTGCCTGATGAAGCTCGAGGACGAGGATACCGGCGAGGTCCACCACACCGATATCGGGTGCACCCTGCTCGACGGCCTCACCTGCCGGTGCCGCGACTACGCGCGGCGGCAGAAGCGGGTGCCCGACTGCGTGCGCCTGACGCCGGAGGCGGTGCGGTCGATCGCCTGGCTGCCGCCGACCTGCGCGTACCGGCTCGTGCGCGACGGGCAGCCGCTCTACCCGTGGCACCCCCTGGTCTCCGGCCGGGCCGCGAGCGTGCACGAGGCGGGCATCTCGGTCCGCGGCCGGCTCGCCGGCAACGAGGAGGAATTCTCGGAGGACGAGTTGCCGGACCGGATCGTGGCTTGGCCGGGCCTCGATCCCGGCGCGGTGTGAAGCGACCGCACCGGACGTCCCCTCGAGCGATCGGCCGAGTTCGCGAGCCTCGGTCGGTACGCCCTAGCCGGCCCCGGCGTGCCGGCCGAGCAGCCGGCCTCCGGCCAATCCGTTCGCCGCGATCACGATGGCGACCGCCGCCGCGTGGAACAGCAGGTCCGTGGCGGTGGCGTCGTGCGGGTGGACCGGCATCAGCAGCGCCGCCGCCGCCGCCGCCACCGCCAGCCCCCCGAGGGCGGCCGTGAGGTTCGGCCGCAGCGGACAGGCGCGCCGCAGCATCACGACGATCAGCACGGACAGCGGCACTGAGACGCAGATCAGGAAGCTGAAGCAGCCCGTGATCGGGTGCTCGCCGTGCATCTCGGCCCCCGGCGCGATCCAGTCGCGCAGGCAGCCCAGCCCGCTCGCGCCGATCCAGAGCGCGAGGGGCGGCAGCGGCAGCAGCGCCCAGCGGCCGGACCGTCCCGGCACGCTGGTGGCGAAGGCCGCGTAGGCGGCCGTGATCGCCGTCAGTACGGCGCCCACCGCCGCGAGGGCCAGATCCGGCACATGCATGCGCAGCATGAAGCCGCCGGTCCCGACCCAGGCGGCGAGGACCACGCCGAGCACCAGCGTCACGCCGAGCCAGAGGGCCGCGCGGGCCTCCGGGGCCGGCAGCGGCCGCACGGGTTCGAGCCCGACCGCGAGTTCCTCGACCAGCCGCTCGTGGCGGGACAGGTCGCCGCCGGCCCAGTTGCTCCCCTCTCCGGGCATCACTCCCGCTCCTGCGTCAGGCTGGCCCGGAGCGCCTTCAGCGCCCGGTGCAGGTTCACCTTGAGGGCCCCCTTGCTGCGGCCGGTAAGGGCGGCGGTCTCGTCGAGCGACAGCTCGCGCAGGCCCAGGTGCTCGACCGCCTGCCGCTGGCCGTCGGGCAGGGCCGCCACCGCCCTGGCCAGGGCGGCGGCCCGGTCCCGCGCCTCCAGCCCGTGGCCGGGGGCTGGCCCCGGATCGACCTCCGCCTCGTAGGCCAGCGGGTCGTTGACCTCCCGCGGGCGCCGCCCGGCGCGGCGCAGCTGGTCGATCGCCCGCCGCTGGGTGATGGCGCGCAGCCAGGGCAGGAACGGCCGGGCCGGATCGTAGCTCGCCCGAGCCCGGTGGACGGTCATCAGCGCGTCCTGCACGACGTCGTCCACCGCCTCGCCGCGCACGCCCTGCGCCCGCGCGATCGCCGAGACCACGGGCAGACAGGCCTTCAGCAGCGCGCGATAGGCGGCCGTGTCGCCGCTCTGGGCCGCCGCCATCAGGGTCGCCAGTTCCTGTTCGAGCGCCATCCGGGCTCCGCCGTCGTTCCGTCCCCCGGCACGCGGCGTGTCTACCCCACGGTCCGATCCCGACGCCAGCACCCAGCCGCGCGCGGGCATCCCGCCCGGGACGGCGAGGATCATCGCACGGCCTCCCGGACCGTCGCGGCGGGCGACGTTGCGGGAGACGCGGCGAGGCGCGCGGCGCCCAGGATCCGCCCGTCCTCGGACTGGAGCAGCAGGGCCGCCGTCTCGCCCTCGGGACGCGCCGACGCGAAGGTCGCGGCGGAGCCGGACCAGCGCCCGACGTCGCGCACCGACCGGACGATGTTGGCCTGCTCGATGGTGCGCCCGGCATTCTCGCCGCGCAGCACGCGGGTGGTGTGGCTCGGATCGTACCCGATCAGGAGGACGCGGCCCGCGGCGCCGCCGGCCCCGGCACCGATCTGCGCGACGACCTGCTCGCCGTCGCGGGCCAGCGTCACGGGAATGCCGGGCCCGGCCTGCCGGGCGCGCGCGATCGCGGCGCGCAGGCCGGCCTCGTCGGAGCCGACCAGCCCGACCTGCCCGTCGATCACCGCCTGCGGCGTGTAGGTGGGTCCGCCGAGACGGGCCGCGTAGGCCTCCTGGCGGGCGGTGGCGGCCGGCAGGGCGTAGCGATCGCGCCAGTCGAGATGGTTCCAGTAGGTGACGTGGAACGCGAGCGGCAGGACATCGCCCTGCGCCCCCGCCGGCTCGCGGGCGAGGCGGCCGATCAGCGCCTCCGCGGGCGGGCAGGAGGAGCAGCTCTGCGAGGTGAACAGCTCGACGACGACGGGGCGCTCGGCCGCGTCGGCCGGGTAGAGGCTGCCGCACAGCAGGGCGGCGGCGATCAAGAGGGCAGGGCGCATGGCCGGAACTCCCGCACGCCGGCGGTTCGGACCCGGCGTACCGGTTCCTTCGGCGGCGGCGCGGCGGCGGTTACACCGGCGGCGCGAGCTCGAAGGCGTCGACGTCGCGCAGCAGGGCGACGAAGGCCCGGGCGCCGTGGTCGAGCGCCGCGCGGCCCGCCTCGGCCGTGCCGAGCCGCGCGTCGCCCATGGCGCCCGAAGCCTGGAGATCGCCGGCCTTCCACGCGAAGGCGGCGGGGCGGCCGGCGCGCAGGTGGGTGAAGTCGCGGATCATCGACAGCGTGCGCGGCGGGAAATCCGCGACCCGGTCCGTCCGGACGAGGTCCGGCCGCAGGGCCAGCATCAGCGCCGTCTCGATGCCGCCGGCGTGGATGCCGTGGGCGATCTCGTCCGCCGGGAACAGACCCTCGGGATAGCCGAGCCGCGCCCAGGATGTCGTGACCGCGACCATGCCGAACCGGGCGCGCAGCTCACCCGCCACGAGATCGATGAGCGCGCTGTTGCCGCCGTGGCTCGTGACGATCACCAGCTTGCGGCAGCCGGCGCGGTGGACGGCCGCGCCGATGCCCGTCCAGGCGGACAGCGCCGTCCCGGTTTCCAGGGACAGCGTGCCGGGAAACGCGTCGTGCTCGTCGGACTTGCCCACCGGCTGGACCGGCAGCAGCAGCACGTCGAGATCCGCCGGCACGCCGTCGCGCACCCGGGCGATGTAGCCCTCGGCGATCACGGTGTCGGTCGCGAGGGGGAGGTGGGGACCGTGCTGCTCGACGGCGGCCACCGGCAGGACGGCGATCGCGCGACCCATGTCCCGTTGGGTGAAGTCTTCGGTGGTCAGCTCGGACCAGAACTGCGCCGTCATCTCTGCCGCGGCCTCCGCCCGCCCCGCATGCGGCGGGTCCGGAAGGCGATCTAGCCGGCAGGCCGGCGCCGAGTCGACCGTCGCGCCGGCGATCCTTCCTCAAGCAACCGGTCCCGCGCCGGCCCGGATCGCGTCAGGCGAACAGCGCGTCGATGTCGTCCTGGGAAGGCGTGGCGTCCACGGCCTGCGGGCCGTTCAGCATGAGGTCCTCGGCCCGGGTCCGCCGGGCACGCTCGGCGGGATCCATGGAGGCCGCGTCGCGGGCCTTCACGGCGCCGACGAAGCGGGCGAGGCGCTGCTCGAACAGGCGCAGCGATTCGACCACCTTGGCGATCCGCTGGCCGGTGATGTCCTGGAACGCGCAGGCCTCGAAGATCGTGTTGATGCGCTCCTCGACCGCGTCGCGGTAGCCCGGCCCGTCGGGCAGGCCGAGCATCGCCTCGGCAGCCTCCATGATGGTGTTGGTGGCGCCGGCGGTCGCCTCCACGACGCTGCCGAGCTCCTCGTGCGCCATGGGGATCCGGTCGCGACTCATCTCGTTCGCGCGCAGCGCCCCGATCTCCTCGCGGAGATGGGCGATGTAATCCGCGATCTCGATCAGCTCGGAGATCACGGTCTGCGGCTCGCGAAGCCGCAGATCGGTCTGCCGTGCGGCGGCTGACGACATGCTCTCCTCCTCGGATCTGTGGCCGTCCTCGCCGGCCACGCCACGTCTCGGCGTCCGGCGGCGCGGGAGCGATCCGTCCGGACGCGCGGTGGTCGAAGACAGGAGGCCGGTCAGCTGCCGCAGACCGCCTCGATCTTCGACTTCAGCGTGGCCGCGTTGAAGGGCTTGACGATGTAGTTGTTCACGCCGGCCTTCTTGGCCGCGATCACGTTCTCGGTCTTCGATTCGGCCGTCACCATGATGAACGGCGTCGTGCGAAGATTTTCGTCGGCGCGCACGTGACGGAGCAGCTCGTATCCGGTCATCGGCTCCATGTTCCAGTCGGAGATGACCAGCCCGTACTTGCGACCCTTCAGTCGTGCGAGCGCCTCGGTCCCGTCGGAAGCGTCGTCGACTTCCTCGAAGCCGAGCTGCTTCAGTAGATTGCGAATAATGCGGACCATCGTCTGGTAATCGTCGACAACGAGGATCGGCATGCTCAGGTCGAGAGCCATCGAACAACTGCTCCGTATTGCCCGGCGGGAAGCCGCGGCGGCTCCCGGATAGATTAACGCTTCGCTAACGCTGCAATTTAGCTGCGCTGCACAGCATTTCAAATAGGGCATGCGCATTGCGAAGCCGTTAATCGGCGCGGGCGGCGCATGGCCGCCCGCGCGGCGTCGCCTCGCTTGACCCTCCGGGCGCCTTTCGGCAGGGTCCGGCCGCGTCGGGCCCCTCGCGGACATGTCAGGCGACCCTATCCGACCCTTCCGAGCACTCGACCCGAACCGATGGCCACAGGCGACGACACGGCCGCGCGACCCTTCACGATCTGCCGCGCCGACGCCCCCGTCCCGCCGGCCCTGGCCGGGGCCGTGGCGGCGATCGGCAACTTCGACGGCGTCCATCTCGGGCACCGGATGCTCGTCGACAGCGTGCGCGCCGCCGCCCGCGCGGCCGGCCGGCCGGCCGCGATCCTGACCTTCGAGCCGCACCCGCGGGCCTACTTCACGCCCGACGCGCCGATGTTCCGGCTGACCGGCCTCGCCGCCAAGGAGATCGTGTTCGCGCATCTCGGCCTCGACGGGCTGATCGTGCGCCGCTTCGACGGGGCTCTGGCGGAGACCGGCGCCCGCGCCTTCGTGCTCGATTTCCTGAAGCGGTCGCTGGGCCTGTCCGGCGTGGTCGTCGGACACGATTTCCACTTCGGCCGCGGCCGCGAGGGCACGCCCGCGATCCTGGCCGACCTCTGCCGGGAGGCGGGGATGAGCTGCCACATCGTGGCGCCGGTCGCCCTCGGCGGCGAGACCGAGCCGGTCTCCTCCAGCGCGATCCGCGCGGCCCTCGCGGCCGGCGATGTCGCCCGCGCCAACGCGCTGCTCGGCTACCGCTGGTTCGTCCTCGGCGCGGTCCGCCACGGCGACAAGCGCGGCCGCCAACTGGGTTTCCCCACCGCAAACGTGATGCTGCCCGATTGCGGGCTCGCGCACGGCATCTACGCAGTGCGGGTCCGCCTGGCCTCGGGCGCGTTCCGCGACGGCGTGGCGAGCTACGGCCGCCGCCCGACCTTCGACGACGGCGCACCGTTGCTGGAGACCTACCTGTTCGACTTCTCCGGCGATCTCTACGGGCAGGACATCGCCGTGGAGTTCGTCGGGTACATCCGCGGCGAGGAGCGGTTCGCCAGCGCCGAGGCGCTGGTCGAGCGGATGCATGTCGACGCGGCCACGGCCCGGACCATGCTGGCACGGGATGAGACCCCGTCGATGCTGACCTGAGCCCCGCGGGCATCGCGGCGCGCGCGGATCGTGTAGAAGGCACCATCGAGCAGGAGGCGGACGTGCTGGGTCGTTACGAGCGCGCGAACAACGGCGAGGCGGTCGTCGAGTACGGCGACGGCACCATGCGGGTGGTCAAGCCCGGCAGCTTCGTGCGCTGCGCGGTGACCGGCGAGCCGATCCCGCTGGACGCCCTGCGCTACTGGAGCGCCGCCCGCCAGGAGGCCTACGTCTCCCCCGAGGCGATCCTCAGGCGGCTCAAGGAAACCGGCCGCCCCTGACGGTCGCCCCCGACGGTCACGGTGCGGAGAGCGCGCCGCGGATCTGCCGGCGCAGGGCGGCCGCGTCGTCGAGCGCGAGGCGGACGCGCAGCACCCGCACGCCTGCCGCGAAGGCCGGCGGCAGGCGCACCGCGTCCTTCTCGGTGGTGACGAGCGCGGCGTCGAGGCGCCGGGCCGCCTCGGAAAGCGCCGCCAGCTCGCGCGCCCGGTAGGGATGATGGTCGGGGTAGGGGCGCGTCCCGACGATCACCGCCCCCGCCTCGGCCAGGGTCGCGAAGAACTTCTCCGGGCGGCCGATCCCCGCGAAGGCGAGGCAGCGGCGGCCGGCCAGATCGTCCGTCTCCGGGACGAGGCGCGCCCGGTGGACGGGCAGGCCGCGCCGCGCGGCCGCCCGGGCGACCGCCTCGCCCCCGGCCCCGTCGCCGATCACGATCAGGCCGCCGACATGCGGCCACTGCCGGGCGAGCGGCGCGCGCAGCGGCCCCGCCGGGAACGGCAGGCCGTTGCCGAGGCCGGCGGGTCCGTCGACCACCGCGAGGCTGAGGTCCTTGGCGAGGCTCGGATTCTGGAGGCCGTCATCCATCACGACGACGTCGGCGCCGAGGCTCCGGCACAGAGCGGCCCCGGCCGGGCGGTCGCGGGCGACGATCGCGGGCGCGAGGCGGGCGAGGAGCAGCGGCTCGTCGCCGACATCGGCGGCGGCGTGGTGCGCGGGATCGACCCGCACCGGACCCGCGAGCCGGCCGCCGTAGCCGCGCGACAGGAAGGCCGGCGCGGCGCCGAGTTCGGCGACGAGGCCCGCGACCGCCAGGGCGGCCGGCGTCTTACCGGCACCGCCGAGGGTGAAGTTGCCCAGGCACAGGACCGGGCAGCCGGCCCGCGCGCCAGGGCGGTCCATCCGCCGCGCCACGAGCGCCCCGTAGGCCGCGCCGACCGGCGCCAGCGCGCGCGCGGCCGGGTGATCCGGCCCCGCGGCCCAGAAGGCCGGCGGTCTCATCAGGCCCGCGCGAGCGGGCGCGCGGGGCTGCCGCGGTCGAGGCGCTGGAGCTTCATCTGCGCCACGAACGGGTCGAGGACCGCGAGCGTGCGCGCCACCGCCCCCTCGAACGGCTCCAGGGCGCGCTGCCCGGCGCGGGCCATGTCGGCGAGGCGCTCCCGGTCGCCGAGGAGCTCGGCGGCGACCGCCGCCAGCTCGACGCCGTCGCGCACCGGCATGGCGCCGCCGGCGCGGTCGAGGGCGTGGTAGATCACGCCGAAATTCTCGGTGTGCGGCCCGTGAAGCACCGCCGATTCGAGACGCAGCGGCTCGATCGGGTTCTGGCCGCCGCGCGGGACCAGGGAGCCGCCGAGGAACACCAGGGGGCTGAGGCGGTAGAACAGCCCCAGCTCACCGATCGTGTCGGCGACGTAGACCTCGGTCGAGGGATGGGGCCGCCCGCCGGCGGACCGCTGCGCGCTGCGCAGGCCGACGGCGTTCGCGCAGGCGACGGCCTCGCCCCCCCGGGCCGGGTGGCGCGGGGCGATGATGGTCAGGAGCTGGGGGAACTGCGCCTTCAGCATCGCGTGCGCGTAGGCGACCATGGCCTCCTCGCCGGAATGCGTGCTCGCCGCGACCCAGACCGGCCGGCCGGCCACCATGGATCCCAGATAGGCGAGCTGCTGCGCGTCGGCCGGCGGCACCGAGGCGTCGAATTTCAGGTTGCCGGCGATGCTCACCCGCGGCGCGCCGAGCTTGGCGAAGCGCTCGCCGTCCTCCTGGGTCTGCGTGAGGCAGATCGCGATCCGCGCCAGGAGCGCCTTCGCGGTGCGCGGGCAGCGCTCCCAGCCCCGGAACGAGCGCTCCGACATGCGCCCGTTGACCAGGATCAGCGGGATCTCGCGCTCGTCGAGCGCCAGGATCGTGTTCGGCCAGATCTCCGACTCAGCGATCACCGCGAGGTCCGGCTGCCAGTGGTCGAGGAACCGTCCGACCCAGCGCGGCGCGTCCAGGGGCATGTACTGATGCACCGCGCCCGGGGGCAGCCGGACGCCGACCAGCTCGGCGGCCGTGCGCGTGCCGGTGGTGACGAGGACCGAGAAGCCGCGGGCGATCATGCCCTCGACGAGCCCGATCAGCGACAGGGCTTCGCCGACGCTGGCGCCGTGCATCCAGGCAAGCGGCCCGACCGGCCGGGCCCGGCCCGGCAGGCCCCGCCGCTCCGGGAGCCGGCGCGGATCCTCCTTGCCGCGCTGCGCGCGCCACGCGAGCAGGCCCGTCAGCGCCGGCTCGCCGATGCGCAGGCCGGCCCGGTAGGCCTGTAGCGGCAGGGTCACGGAGGGGCGTCTCACGCGAGGTCTCCCACCGGCGCCTGCCCGATCTCGGGGATCTGGTCGCGGTAGAGCGCCGCCCGGTCGGAGCGCCCGACGAGAGCGTAGGCACGGGCGTGGACCCGGTTCATCTCGGCCTCGACGAAGCGGCGGAGCGTCTCGAACGCCTCGCCCTCGCAGTCCCGCGGGACGTAGATCGGGTCGCCCAGCACGATCGCGCCGCGGCCGAAGGGCAGCCCGAGGCAGGCCCGGTCCCACGAACTGAAGCGCAGGTGCCGGCTCGTCACCACGGCCGCCGGGACGATCGGCCGGCCGGAGAAGCGCGCGAGGGTGAGAATCCCGGCATCGCACCGGCGGGAAACCTTCGGCACGTCGGCGCTGAAGGCCACGGATTCGCCGGCCTTCAGCGCCCGCAGCATCGCCCGCAAGCCCTCCGCGCCGCCCTTGGCGCGCTGATCGGTGGCGCGGCCGCGGCCGCGGGCGCCGGAGGCGCGCATCACGCGGACGCCGAAGCGCTCCAGCGCGATGGTGTTGATGTTCCCGTCCGGGTTCCGCGAGATGATCGTCGCCACGCGGTCGCCCGGCCGGCGCAGAAGCGGCATCATGATGTGCTGGCCGTGCCACATGCCGAGGATCAGCGGCGTGCGCGCATCGATCCACCCGTCCGCCGCGCCCGCGGACGCCTCGCCCGCGTGGATCTCGAAGCGGTTGGTGAGGCGCACGAGCCGCAGATAGGCCGCCGCGAGACGGCCGAGGAGGCGTTGCACGGGGGGCTGGCGGAGGAGACGCTTACCGAGGCTCATGTCACGCTTGGGGCGGGCCGGCGTGCCGCCGCCCGATCGGGTCCGGATCGAATTCGACCGCGCATGGTCTAGCTCCCGCTCCGGAGACGAGACAATCGGCCTCGTCCACAACCACACGGTTAGGCCGCCGGGATCGGCGGGCGTTCCGACGCCGCGGATGCTCCCGCGGCGCGGCGAAAACACGGCAGCGGGCCTTGTTTAGATCAATTCCAGATTATAGATTGGAATGGATCCAAAGAAGGAGATTCGCATGGCCGCCGCCCTCGACAGCGCCGCCGACCTGCACGCCGAGGCGCGCCGCGCCTTCGTGCTGCGCTACGTGCAGCCCGGCCTCGCCGGCCTGATCGACGGCTCGGTCTCAACCCTCGCGCCGATCTTCGCGGCGGCCTTCGCCACCGGTCACAACGGCGCGACCTTCCTGGTGGGGCTCGCGGCCTCGGTCGGGGCCGGCATCAGCATGGGGTTCACCGAGGCCCTGTCGGACGACGGCGCCGTCACCGGCCGCGGCGATCCGTGGCTGCGCGGCCTCGTCTGCGGGGCGATGACCACGCTGGGCGGCCTCGGCCACACGCTGCCCTACGCGATCCCCGACACGCTCCCGGCCGGCTGGCCGAACCCGTTCGTCCTGGCCACGAGCCTCGCGGTTCTGGTGGTGATCGTGGAACTCGCGGTCA
This sequence comes from Methylobacterium sp. UNC300MFChir4.1, assembly GCF_900110155.1. Classification (NCBI taxonomy): domain Bacteria; kingdom Pseudomonadati; phylum Pseudomonadota; class Alphaproteobacteria; order Hyphomicrobiales; family Methylobacteriaceae; genus Methylobacterium; species Methylobacterium sp. UNC300MFChir4.1. Next base: position 93,341 of record NZ_FOCS01000015.1, read on the forward strand.
TCGCGGCGATCCGCACGCGCTTCATGGCGACGCCGTTCTGGCGCGCGGCCCTGCAGGTCATGCTCGGCGGCGCGCTGGTGCTGGTGGTTGGGATGCTGATCGGAAGCGCTTGACGGGACGCGCCGCGCCCGCGATGCGGGGCGCCTTTCCCCGTGTCGAGGGTGACCACCGGCGTTGACCTTCCGCCTCGCCCATCTCAGCGATCCGCATGTCGGGCCCCTCGGGCCGGTGCGCCTCCGCCAGCTCCTCGGCAAGCGCGCCACCGGCTACGCCAACTGGCGGCGGGGGCGCTCGCGCAGCCACGACATGACCGTGCTGGAGGCCCTGGTCACCGATCTGAAGGCGCAGGAGGCCGCGCACGTCGCCTGCACGGGCGACCTGTGCAACATCGGCCTGCCCAGCGAGTGGGAGACCGCCCGCACCTTCCTGGAAGCCCTCGGATCCCCCGAAGCGGTGAGCTTCGTGCCGGGCAACCACGACGCCTATGTCCGCGGCTCCCTGGAAGGCCTGCTCGCCGCCTGCGGCCGCTACACGGGGGACGATTCGGGCTCCTGGGGCCACTTCCCGTACCTGCGGCGCCGCGGCCCGCTGGCCCTGGTCGGCCTGTCCAGCGCGATCCCGACGAAGCCCTTCGTGGCGACCGGCCGCCTCGGCGCGTCGCAGCTCGCCGCGGCCGAGACCCTGCTCCGCGCCCTGGCCACCGAGCCCGGTCGGCCGTTCCGTGTGGTGATGATCCACCATCCGCCGCAGCCCGGCGGCGCCTCACCGGGGCGCGAGCTCAAGGACGCGGCGGCGTTCACCGCGATGATCGGGCGGGCCGGCGCGGACCTGATCCTGCACGGTCACAATCACGTCACCAGCACCGCCCGGATCGCGGGGCCGGACGGGCGGACCGTCCCGGTCATCGGAGCCCCCTCCGCCTCGGCGCGCGCGGACGGTCACGGCGCGATCGCGTCGCGCCGGGCCTCTTACCTGCTGTTCGAGATCGGCCGGGCGGACCAGGGGTTCTCGGTCACGGCCCGTCGGCGGGGCCTCGACGCGTCGGGCACCGTGGGCGATCTCGGCACGCTCGACCTCGGCGCGCCGGGCGGAGCCTGAGGGCGTGAGCCGGCACGGCCGTCGTGACGGCGGCGCCGGCCCCATGATCGGCAACGTTGCGGTTCAGATGCCGGCGACCGCGAGGTCGGCGCGCTGCTGTCGGCTGAGACTTGCTTCGTAGCGCTCGGCCTGGAGGCGGGTGAGACCGCATATCAACGCGAGTGTTCCGCGATACACGGTATAGGTGCCGTCGTGAGTCGGCCTGACGCGAATCACCTCTGCCATGGGAGCCTGCCTTATGCTGGAGGTTGCCTGCTTTCGTCTGAGGAAATCGTCCCTTCTCGCTGGATTGGCCGGTCGAACGCGCGAACGAGGGCGAGGTTATCAGTCGTTCCAAAGGTAGCAAGGGTCGTATACGTCGAAATGCTTAGGTCCTTCTGCTGCAATGCGGCAAAGCCTTGGCCGGCCTCGCGATCCGCGGGTGCGCAAAAAAGCGGCCGCCGTCTTGCATTTTGAATATGCTGCGCGGGTCGGCCGGGAGCCGCCCGGGCGGTGCGAATCGTAGGATGGATCCCGCCCGTCCGGGCGCGAAAGGACACCCCATGCAGCTCTGGCGTCTGACGGCGACCGACCTCGCGGCCCTGATCCGCTCCGGCCAGGTCTCGGCCCGGGAGGTGGCGCGGGACGCCCTCGACCGGCTCGACGCGGTCAACGGGCGGATCAACGCCGTGGTCGAGCATCGGCCCGAGGACGTGCTGGCGCAGGCGGACGCGGTGGACGCCGCCCGGGCGCGCGGCGAGGCCCCCGGTCCGCTGGCGGGCGTGCCGGTCACCGTCAAGGTCAACGCCGACCAGCGCGGCTTCGCGACGACGAACGGGCTGCGCCTCCAGCGCGATCTCGTGGCGATGGACGATAATCCCGTCGTCGCCAACCTGCGCCGGGCCGGCGCCGTGCTGCTCGGGCGGACCAACACCCCGGCCTTCTCGCTGCGCTGGTTCACCACGAACCAGCTCCACGGCGACACCAGGAATCCCCGCGACCCGGCGCTGACGCCCGGCGGCTCCTCCGGGGGCGCCGGCGCCGCGGTGGCGGCCGGGATCGGCGCCATCGCGCACGGCACCGACATCGCCGGCTCGGTGCGCTACCCGGCCTATGCCTGCGGGGTGCACGGGCTGCGCCCGAGCCTGGGCCGGATCCCGGCCTGGAACGCGTCCTCGCCCGAGCGCGGCATCGGTCCCCAGCTGATGGCGGTCTCGGGCCCGCTCGCCCGCAGCATCGCCGACGTGCGCCTCGGCCTCGAGGTCATGGCGGCGCCCGACCCGCGCGACCCGTGGTGGGTGCCGGCACCGCTCGAGGGACCGCCCGTCGCGCGCGAGGTCGCGCTCTGCGTGCGGCCCGGGGGGCTCGCTACCGCACCGGAGGTCGAGGCCGCCCTGCGCGAGGCCGCGCGGCGCCTGAGCGAGGCCGGGTGGGCGGTCACGGAGATCGCCGACACCCCGCCGATCCGGGAGGCGTGCGAGCTGCAGCTCCAGCTCTGGCTCGGCGACGGCTACGCGGCGGTCCGGGCCGCGGCCGAGCGGGAGGGGGATCCGGCGGCGATCGGCCTCTTGGAGAGCTTCCGGCCGCGGGCCGAGGCGATGGCGCCCGACGCCATCGCGCGGGCGCTGACGCGGCGCGCGACGCTGGCGCGGGACTGGGCGCTGTTCCTGGCCGAGAACCCCGTGCTGCTGGTCCCGGTCTCGGGGGAGTTGCCCTTCCCGGACGGTCTCGACCGCACCGGCGATGCCGGTATCGCCCGGGCCTTCGAGGCGAACCTGCTGCAGGTCGGGCTGGCGCCGATCGGCGTCCCGGCGCTCACGGTGACGACGGGCCTCGTCGGGCGGACACCCGTCGGCGTGCAGCTGGTCGCCGCCCGCTACCGGGAAGACCTCTGCCTCGCGGCCGGCGCGGCGATCGAGGCCGGCGGCGTGCCGGAGATGCCGGTCGACCCGGCCTGAGGCGCAACTGCGTCCGCCGGAACCGAACCGTCGCCGCTCCGCTTCTACAACCATTGGTTGCATAAGGCGCGGCATGTCGATGATCGCCACCGGCGGGTGCCTCGGAAGCACCCTGCTCTGTCTCCTGACCGCGTCGTCGGGACCGCTCCTCGCCCTGGCGGGCTTCTTCGGCGGCGGCACGGCCGGGGGCCTGCTGGGCGCACTGGCGGTCGCGGCCCTCGGCCGGGGTCGCGCCTGATCGCGGCGCGGCCGGCCTCAGGGCCGGCCGGCGGCGCCGAGGTTGGCGAGCAGGGCCGCGAAGAGCCGGGCCCGCTGCGGCAGGGTCTCGATCAGCACGTGCTCCTCCAGGGTGTGGTAGCCCTGGCCCAGCGGTCCGAGCCCGTCGAGGGTCGGGACGCCGTTGGCGCCGGTGAAGTTGCCGTCCGAGCCGCCGCCGGCGCTGCGATGGGGCAGGGGCTGGCCGAGCGCCTCGCTCAGCGCGCGCGCCTGCTCGTAGAGCGCCATGCAGCCGGCATCCGGCTCCCAGACCGGCCGGGTCACGCCGCGGGTCACGCTGAAGCGGACGCCGTCCTCCTCGCCCGACAGGGCCAGCATCCGCGCGACGCCGCGGTCGAGGTCGGCCTGGCGCTTGGCCATACTGAGCGCCTGCCCGCGGCAGACGGTCGGGACGCAGTTCACCCACTGCCCGCCCGAGACGATCCCGGTCGAGACGGTGCAGTCGGCATCCGACAGCGCGTCGATGGCGAGGATCTTCCGCGCCATCGCGCGGATCGCCGAGCGCCCCTCGTGGGGCGAGGCGCCGGCGTGGCTCGGGCGGCCCAGGGCCTCGAGGTCGAAGCGGGCGATGGCGTAGCGGCCGGTGACGACCCCGTTCTCGGGCTGGCCGGGTTCGGGCACCAGCACGACGGCGTGGCGGGCGGCCTCCGCCTCGATCAGGTCGCGGGTGGAGGGGCTGCCGATCTCCTCGTCGCCGGTGAACAGGACGGTCACCGGCAGCGGCGTCTCGATCCCGGCCGCCGCCAGGGCGCGGATCGCCGCGAGCGCGATGACGTTGCCGCCCTTCATGTCGAGGATGCCGGGACCGTAGGCGCGGTCGCCCTCGATCCGCCACGGCAGGCTCCCGAGGGTGCCGACCGGATGCACCGTGTCGAGGTGGCCGAGCACCAGGATGCCGGGCGCGTCGCGGTCCCGGTGCGGGAACCGGGCGCGGACGCAGTCGCTCAGGCCCATGCGGCCCGGGATCGTCTCGACGGTCGCCCCGAGAAGCGCGAGGTCGCGGGCGGCGACGCCCATCATGCGATTGACCGCCGCCGCGTCGTGGGTCGGGCTCTCGCACAGCACCCAGGGCTGCAGGGTCGCGAGGATCTCGCGCGCGTCGAAGGACAGGTCCGGGATCATCGGGCGTTCTCCTCGGCGAACGGATCGGCGACGCGCGGCCAGTAGAGGCCGGACCGCTTGGTGTAGGGGATCGCGCCGTAATCCGGCGGGACGGCGCCGGGCGCCGCGACGTAGCGGACCTCGCTCGCGATCGGCGCGAAGGCGGCGTAGAAGTGCTGCATCGACTTCACCACGACGATCCGCTTGTCGTCGAGGCTCAGGCCGAGGCCCGTGAACGCGTCGGGCGCGAAGGCCTGCTGGCGCTTGTGGGTCAGCACCACATGGATCCCGTCCGCCTCCACCCAGGCCGCGGGGCCGAGATTGGCCCGGCCGCCGCTGAGGCCGGTCTGGCTGTGGTCGTCCGACAGGCCGCGGACCGTGACGCGCAGGTCCACCGGGTTCCCGGAGGTCACGCCGCACTTGCCGCCGATCCGGAGGGTGAAGGTCGCCCCGAGGCCGGCCTCGTGGCAGATGCCGACCGCGCCGGGATCCCAGATCAGGCCGAGCGCCACGTCCGCGATGCCCCGCTCGGCGAGGCGGGCGAGGATCGCGGTGTTGTCGGAGGGTGCGCCCGCGCCGGCATTGTCGGCGAAGTCGGCGAGCACCATCGGGCGCGGGTCGCCGGAGGCGAGCGCCCGGTCGATGGCCGCGTCGATCGTGTCGCAGTGGCTCGCCGCCTCCTCCCGCATCGCCCAGACGGCCCCGGCTAGCTCGTCGGCCAGCGCCTGCGCCTTGCCAGCATCGCCGTCGGCCACGACCAGCATCTTGGCGCCGACGTCGGCCACGTCGCCCCAGGGAAAGCCGTGCCCGAAGGAGACCGACAGGATGCCGTCGCGCCCTTCCAGCGCCTCCATCCGGCGAACGAAGCCCGCGACCGGCTCGCGGCTGGTGCGCCACATGTTGACGATCCGGCAGTCGGCGTAGGCCATCACCGGCCGGATGTCCTTCGCCACGGTCCGGACGACCAGGGGGTACAGGTCGCGGGCGCGGTCGACGATGTCGGTGTGGGGGTATTCCTTGTAGATCACGATGACGTCTGCGCTGGCCCGCATCGTCTCGGTGAGGTGGCAGTGGAGGTCGAGCTCGACGCCGATCGTGGCCTCCGGCCCCACGATGGCGCGGACCCGCTCCAGGGTGTCGCCCTCGCAGTCGTCGTAGCCCTCGGCCACCATGGCGCCGTGCATGAACAGCAGCACGGCGTCGACCGGCATCGCGGCCTCCAGGTCCTCCAGCAGGGCGTCGCGCAGCTCCTCGTAGACGGCCCGCAGGGTGATCCCGCCGGGCTGCGCGAAGGTCGAGAGGCTCTCGACGACGGTGTGCCCGTCCGCCTCGGCCAGCGCGCGCCAGGCCTTGAGGCCGATATTGCTCAGGCTCGGCGGGTTCCGGCTGCCGTCCCGGCGGGCGTAGTCGGCGTGGAACGCCGACCGTCCGGTGGGCAGCGGCGCGAAGGTGTTGGTCTCGGTGGCGAGGCCGGCGATGAAGATCTTCAAGGTCCTGTCCCAATCCGTCCCGGCCGCCGGGTCAGGCGGGGCTCGGGGTCAGCGTGATGACCGTCTCGGTCGCCGCGTCCACGGCCGCGCGGCCGTAGAGCATCGGTACGTAGTCCTGGCGCCCCCAGACCGGGGCCAGGTCAGCGTAGTGCGGACTGCCCGGGTCCCCCGACTGGCCCGGCACGTTGATGAAGACCGAGCGGTCCCAGTCGCCCACGTCCACGACCATGCGGAACGAGGCGCCGTGGGTGAGCCGGAACGTGTCGGTCCGGTACTCCGCGTGCATGACCGATGCCGCGGCGCCGCCCACGGGCAGCGGGCCGACGTCCCAGCCGGATCCGGGCGCCAGGGCCATCAGCGGGTGCGCGAACAGCGCGTGGTGCAGGCGGCCCCAGGACCAGCCCGCGGCATCGGTGCCCATCCGCTCCCGGCAGGTGCGAAGGCCGGCGCCGAGGGCGTCGGTGAGCAGGGACGCGCGGGTCGCCGGGTCGAGACCGGTCTCCAGCCGCTCGATCAGGCTCTGCGTGTCGCCGGGCGGGAGGAGGCGGCGCGTCCCGGCATCGGGCACGAGCGCCGCGACCAGGGCCGGGCGGAGGTGCCGCACCCAGACCACCTCGATGAGGGCGGCCGCCGCGGAGCCGTGGTGCAGCGCGCCGTCGAACGCGGCCAGCAGGGCCTGGGCCGCGGCGGCGTCGGGATCGTCCGCCGCCGGCAGGGCGCGCATCAGGTCGGCCAGCCGCCGGGCCGGCTCGGAGACCACGTCGCCCTGGAGCGCCCGCGAATCCGCGAGGCTGTGCCGGTCCTGCCCGCCGAGGACCGCCCGGATGCGGCGGGCGCGCCAGGGCTCGGCCCACTCGAACCCGACCCTCCGGTCCTCCGCGGGATAGTCCGGCGGCAGGTTCATCTCGTTGGCGGTGGCGAGCCAGCCCGCTTCCGGATCGACGCTTCGGGGCAGGGCGGCGGGATCGTGGAAGCCGGCCCAGTCGTAGCGGCCGTCGCCCGGCGCCGGCAGCAACCCGTCGTGGCCGGGCCGCACCGGCGCCTTGCCGGCCATGAACCACGCGATCCGCCCCGACGCGTCGGCGTAGAGCTGGTTCACCGAGGGCGCCGACCAGTGGCGCAGGGCCTCGCCGAAGCCCTCGGGCGTCGTGGCGCCGAGATAGGCGAGGCTGCCGAGATAGGCGGCAGCGCCGGGCTCCGACCAGACGGTCCGCAGCGCGAAGGCGCGGCCCCTCTCCTCGCGGAGGACCGGCCCGTGCCGGGTGAAGCCGAGGATCACGGTCTCGTCCGGGCCGCCGCGCACCGGGATCCGCTCGGCGACGCGCGCGATCCGCTCCCAGCCGTCGCCGGAGCGGTAGCGGTCGGGATCGGCCGGGTCGGTCGCGCAGACGAACAGGTCCTCCTGATCGATCGGCGCGATCGTGAGGCTGAAGGCGGCGTGGCCGTTATGACCGATGGAGATGCCGGGCAGGGCCGGCTCGCCGGCCCCGATCACGTCGAGCCCCGGCGCGGTCAGGTGGACGGCGTAGCGCAGCGAGGGCTGCAGGTAGACCCGGTGCGGGTCGCTCGCCAGGATCGGCCGCCCGGTGGCGGTGCGGGTTGGCCCGACCGCCCAGTTGTTCGAGCCCTCGGCCGGCTCCTTCGGCGCGGCGCGGGGACCGCGCGTGACGGCCCCGTGCGCGTCGACCTTGGACCAGTCCCAGGCCTCGGCGCGCGTCGCCGCCATCCGGTCCGGGACGAACCCCACCGTCGCCGTGGCCAGCCGGAAGGCGTCGAGGAGATCGTCCGGCCAGTCGGCGGCGTCGAGCCCGTCGGGGATGACCAGGTCGTGCGGCGGGCTGATCCGCTTGCGCAGGTCGTCGACGGCGAGCCCGTCCGCCGAGCTCCGGCCCCGGGCGAGCACCCGCGCGCGGGCGACCTCGGAGAGGACGTTGCGGATCAGCGCGTGGCTGCGGATGCGCACCACGTCCTCCGGCTGCCACGGGGCCGGGCGCGTGTCCGTCACGGCGAATTCCGGCGGGCGCAGGTCGGGCCGCGCCTCGGTGAGGGCGACGTAGGCGTTGATCCCCGCCACGAAGGCGGTGACGATCGCCCGCGTGTCCTGCGGCCCGTAGGCCGCCCACTCGGCCGCCATGTCGCCGCGGTAGAGGAACAGCCGGGCGGCCCGGTCCTGGGCGAGGTAGCCGGGTCCGAAATCCGCCGCCAGCAGGCCGAGGCCGCGCTTGCGCCAGAGGTCGAGCTGCCAGAGCCGGTCCCGGGCGGCGTTGAACCCCTGCGCGCGGAACGCGTCGAGCGGGGTGCCGGCGCGGATATGCGCCAGCCCCCAGCGGTCGACGCGGATCTCCGCCGGCCCGTCGAGGCCGGGGAGGGCGTAGGCCGTCCCGCTCACAGAGCCACTTCGATGAGGTGCGGCCCCTTGCTGGCCAGCGCGTTCTGGAACGCCTCGATGAAGTCCGGCAGGGTCTCGACCCGCCGCCCCGCGACGCCGAAGCCGCGGGCGAGGCTCACCCAGTCGGTGGCCGGATCGTCGAGGCTGAGCATGCCCAGCGCCTTCGGACCGGGATTGAGCGCGCCGACGTTGGTGAGCTCCGCCCGCAGGATCGCGTAGGAGCGGTTCGACCAGACGAGCGTCACCACGTCGAGGTGCTCGCGGGCCTGGGTCCAGAGCGCCTGCACCGTGTAGAGCCCGCTGCCATCGGCCTGCAGGTTGATGACCTTGCGGTCGGGGCAGGCCACCGCGGCGCCGGTCGCCATCGGGATGCCGAGGCCGATCGAGCCGCCGCTGAGCTGGAGCCAGGTGTGGGGCGCGGCGTCCCGGGTCAGGGCGAAGAAGTTGCGGCCTGTGGTGATCGACTCGTCGCAGATCACCGCACCTTCCGGGATCAGCGCGCCGAGCACCTGCCCGATCGTGTCCTGGTCGAGGGGACCGGAGGTCGGAAGCTTCGGGCGCGGCCCGACGGCGACCGGCTCGGCCGGCGGGGCCGCGACGGCCTCGGCGAGCCGCTCGAGGGCGTCGATCTGGTCCTCCTCGGGCGTGGCCAGCGTGATCGTAGTGCTGCCCTCCGGCGCCAGCAGGCTCGGCTTGCCCGGATAGGCGAAGAAGCCCACCGGCGGCGTCGCGCCGATCAGGATGATGTGGCGGAAGCCCTTCAGGGCGTCGATGCCCTGGTCGATCGGGTAGGGGAGGCGCTCGATCGGCACGGTGCCGGCGCCGCGATCGATCCGGGCGTTGGAGGTCATCGCCATCAGCCGGGCGCCGGTCTTGCGGGCGATCCGATCGGCGATGACCCGGCCCTCGCCCCGCACGGCCCGGTCGCCGAGATGCAGGAGCACCGGCTCGCCGCTCTGGAGAGCCTTCACGGCCGCCGCGATTGCGTCGTCGCCGGCCCGCGCCCGCTCGGGGATCGGCGGCACCGGCGCGGGGCCGGCGCCGGGATCCCAGGCGGTGTTGGCCGGCAGGATCAGGGTCGCGACCTGTCCCGGGGCGGTCTGGGCGGCCGCGATGGCGGCGGCGCCGTCGGAGCCGATCTCGGTCGCGCTCATGCCGGTCCGCACCCAGGAGGACATCGGGTGGGCCAGCCCCTCGATGTCCGAGGTGAGCGGCGCGTTGTACTCGCGGTGGTAGGTGGCGTGCTCACCGACGATGTTGACGACGGGGGTGCGCGCCTTCTTGGCGTTGTGGAGGTTGGCCAGCCCGTTGGCGAGGCCGGGCCCGAGATGGAGCAGGGTCGAGGCCGGCTTGTCGGCCATGCGGGCGTACCCGTCGGCGGCTCCGGTCGCCCCGCCCTCGAACAGGAACAGGACGCAGCGCATGCCCTCGACCCGGTCGAGGGCGGCGACGAAGTGCATCTCGGAGGTGCCGGGATTGGTGAAGCAGACCTCGACCCCGCCCTCCACGAGGGTCCGGACCAAGCTCTCGGCCCCGTTCATGGCGCGCGGCGTCTCGTCGGTCACGGGCGTCTCCTTCGGGGGCCGGCCGTCCGGGCTGGCGACTCGCATTTTTATTATCGTGGCGCAGCGGGCGCCACGCGCAAGGGGCGACGTCCGGCATCTTCTGTTCGCCGGACGCAGGGCCTAAGCCTGAGCGTGGCGCGGGAATTGCGCCCGGCGCGCCGCAACTTCGACGATTGGGATCCGGATGACATCTCGCCGCCTGATTGCCGCCGCCCTGGCGGGTACCGTGGCCCTGACGGGATCGGCCAGCGCCGAGAGCGTCCTGCGCATCGCCATGACGGCGAGCGACATCCCCACCACGACGGGCATGCCCAACAACGGCTTCGAGGGGATGCGCTTCCTCGGCTACCCGATCTTCGAGGGGCTGGTGCAGTGGGACCTCAAGAGCACCACCAAGCTCGCCGGCATCATCCCGGCGCTGGCCGAGCGCTGGGAGCAGGACCCGAACGACAAGGCGGTCTGGACCTTCCACCTGCGCCAGGGCGTGAAGTTCCACGACGGGACGCCGTTCAACGCCGACGCGGTGATCTGGAACCTCGACCGCTACTTCAAGAACGACAGCCCGCAATTCGAGCCGCAGGGCGCGGGCATCTCCCGGGCGCGGGCGCCGCTGGTCGGGAGCTACAGGAAGATCGACGATTCGACCGTGCAGATCACCACCACCCAGGTCGCCTCGTACTTCCCCTACATGGTGGTCTACCTGCTCTTCACCTCGCCCGCCTCCTTCGAGAAGGCCGGGCGCGACTGGAGCAAGGTCGCGGCCCTGCCGGCGGCCGGCACCGGCCCGTTCAGGATCACCCGCGTCGCCCCGCGGGAGGCGGTCGATCTCGCTAGGTTCGACGGCTACTGGGACCCGAACCGGATGGCCAAGGTCGACAAGGTCCGGCTGCTGCCGATCCCGGAGGCGAATGCCCGCGTCGCCGCCCTGCGGGCCGGCCAGGTCGACTGGATCGAGGTGCCGGCGCCCGACGCGATCCCGTCGATGAAGCAGGCGGGCTTCACCATCACCACGGGCTCGTACCCGCATGTCTGGCCCTACTTCTTCAACATGGGCGCCAAGGACAGCCCGCTGAAGGACGTCCGCGTCCGGCAGGGCCTGAACTACTGCATCGACCGGGCCGGGATCGTGGAGCTCCTCAACGGCACCGCCGAGCCCGCGAGCGGGTGGCTGAACGACCGGGACCCGAATTTCGGCAGCCCGAAGAACCGCTACACCTTCGACGCCGCGAAGGGGAAGGCGCTGCTGGCCGAGGCCGGCTACACCGACAAGAAGCCGCTGAGCCTCAAGGTGATGATCTCCTCCTCCGGCTCGGGGCAGATGCTGCCGATGCCGATGAACGAGTACCTGCAGGAGAACCTGAAGCAGGCCTGCAACGTCGACCTGACCTTCAACGTGGTCGAGTGGCAGGTGCTGCTGAATGCCGGCCGCGCGCTTCCCGACGCGCCGACCCTCCAGGGCGCGATGGCGCTCAACGTCTCGTCGCCCTCGTCGGACCCGGCCGTCATGGCGCGCTACTTCGCGGGCGACCGGTTCCCGCCGGCCGGCTTCAACTTCCCCACCTGGAAGGACGACGCGTTCGACGCCGCCCTCAAGGCGCTCGCCGAGACCACCGACGCCAAGGTGATCGACGCCCAGACCAAGGTCGCCCACGAGCGCCTCGTGGACAATCCGCCCTGGCTGTTCGTCGTCCACGACCTCAATCCCCGCGGGATGTCCAAGAAGGTCCAGGGTTTCGTCTCGCCGCAATCCTGGTTCGTCGACCTCACCCTCGTCAGCGTGCAGTGACCCTATGCCCGACATCGATCCCGTACACGCCTCCGCGGCCGAGCTCGGCCGCGCGATCCAGGCGCGGACCCTCTCGCCGGTCGACGCCGTCGACGCCCTCCTCGGCCGGATCGACCGGCTGGAGCCGAAGCTCCAGGCCTTCACGGAGGTCTTCGCCGCCGATGCCCGCCTCGCCGCCGAGGGGGCCGACCGGGCGATCCGGTCCGGCCACGCCGTGGGGCCGCTCCACGGCGTCCCGGTCGTGCTCAAGGACCTGATCGACCTGGAGGGCCGGATCACCATGGGCGGCTCGGCCGCCCACCGGGCGCGCCGGGCCGCGCGCACCGCGACGATCGCCCGGCGCCTCATCGGCCAGGGCATGATCGTGCTCGGCAAGACCCACACGGTGGAGTTCGCCTACGGCGGCTGGGGCACGAACCAGCATCTCGGCACGCCGTGGAACCCCTGGGATCCGGAGACGCCGCGCACCCCCGGCGGGTCGAGCAGCGGCACCGGCGTGTCGGTGGCGGCCCGGATGGCGCCCTGGGGCATCGGCACCGATACCGGCGGCTCGGTGCGCCTGCCGGCCTCCTTCTGCGGGCTGACGGGCCTCAAGGTGACGGTCGGGCGCGTCTCGACCTGGGGGATCGTGCCCCTCTCGATGACCCTCGACACGCCCGGACCGCTGGCCCGCACCGTGGAGGACACGGCGCTGCTCTACGAGGCGATCTCCGGCCCCGATCCCCGCGATCCGACGACCCGCGGGGTCGCGCCGGACGCGCCCTGGCCGGCGCTGAACCGCGGGGTCCGCGGCCTGCGCCTCGGCCGGATGCCGGCCTCGGAGCGGGACGGGGTCGCCCCCGACATGCTGGCCGCCTACGACGCGGCCCTCGACCTCCTGGCCCGGCAGGGCGCCGAGATCGTCGACGTCGTCCTGCCGTTCCGGTTCAGCGACTGCGTGGCCATGAGCCAGATCACCAACGCGGAGGCCTACTTCGTCAACGGGGATCTGGCGGAGGATCCGTCCGCCCAGCTCGGCGACGCCGTCCGGGCCCGGATCCTGGCCGGCGCGAACGTCTCGGCCCAGGAGTATCTCGGCACCTTCCACCGCCGGGCCACGATGAAGCAGCAGTACGACGCCGCCCTCGCGGGCATCGACGCCCTCCTGACGCCGACCACGGAGAGCGCGGCCGTCGCGCTCGACGCCGTCGACGAGGCGCACCTCCCGTCGCGCTTCACCCGTTTCGGCAACCTGCTCGATCTCTGCGCCCTGGCGCTGCCGAACGGCTTCACCGCGTCCGGGCTGCCGCTCTCGCTGCAGATCGTCTGCCGCGGCTACGAGGAGACGACGGCGCTGCGGATCGGACAGGCCTATCAGCGCGCGACCGACTGGCACCTGCGCCGGCCGCCGGTGTGAGACCCGCGGAGTCTCGGCGCCTCCGGCGTTCGGCAGCGGACCTGCCGACGCCCCCATCCTGCGGAAGACCGCGGGCGATCCGGTGACGCGGAGACGGGATCTACGGCCCCGTCACGCCCGCCAGAAGGTCAACAGCCACCAGACGCCCGTCAGAACGAACCAGAGGAATCTCAAGCCTCTGATGAGTTCATTGATCCCGAGGTACTCCATGAGGAAGCCGCCCAGGCAGGCCACATAGATGAAGGCGATGACCGTGGCCGTGGCCGGTGTGAGGATCCCGAATCCCCAGACCGCGGCGACGACGGCGAGGCCGAACGCGCACAGGCCGAAGGCGAGAAGGACGGGATGCGCCGCGCACCACTCCGCCACCCTGTCGTTGTCTGCGGACACGTGCTGCATGTGCGCCCCCGAATCGATGACTGACATCGACCATAAGGGCCGCGGCGTCCGGTTCTCGTGACGACGCGCACAGGATCGGCGCGGGCCCGGCGGCGGATCCACATCCTGCGTGCGGCGGTGCCGGAGCGCGGCCGCGTCAGGCTGCGCCGTTCGGGGACGGATCGATCACGCGGCCGGAACCTGCCCGGCCACGACGACGCCGAGCGTGTCGAGGAGCGACGACCGGGCACGGCTGACCCGGCTCTTCACGGTGCCGACCTGGCAGCCGAGCATGACCGCGGCCTCCTCGTAGGTGTGGCCCTCGGCACCCACCAGCAGCAGCGCCTGGCGCTGCGCGGAGGGCAGGTCGCCGAGACGCTCCCAGACGACCTTGAGGGTGCTGGCATCCTCCTGGTCGGACGGGCTGGTCATCTGCCCGGCATGCGTCCCGTCCACGTCCTCCACCTCCCGCCGCGTCTTGCGCAGGTCGGTGTAGAACTGGTTGCGCAGGATCGTGAACAGCCACGCGGTGAAGTTGGTGCCGGGCCGGAACCGCTGCTGGTTGGCCCAGGCCTTCACGAAGGTCTCCTGCACTAGGTCGTCGGCGCGGCTCACGTCGCCCACGAGCGACAGGGCGAAGGTGCGCAGGGCCGGCAGGGCCTTGATGATGTCGCCGCGGAAGTCGAAGGGGACCGTCTCGCCGTGCGCCGTGACCGCCGCCTCGAAGCGGGACACCAGGGCCGCGAGCTGCGCCGGCAGAGGCTCCAGCTCCACGACCTTGAAATACTCCCGGATCGGCAGGGCGAGGTGCTGGCCGATGGAAGCAGCGTAGCCGGCCCCGTCCCGGGTGCCCGCGCCTCCGTCTGGCCGGTCCGCAGCGTCCTCAGTCATGAACGGTTCCGCCTCCAACGCTGGTATACTGGAATAGCTCTAACGTCGGTAGCGGTGGAATCCTGAACCGATGCCAAACGCTCCCAATTGTGACAGGGAATTTAAGCATGGTGACCGGGGTGACAACGGCGGCCGGATCCGGGCCCCCGGGCTGGCAGCGGCGGGCCGGTCGATGCAGACTGCGCAGCGTCAGGAGAGCGGGATGACTCACGATCACGCGCAGCACGCGCATGGCCACGACGATCACCACCACGATCATCACCACGGCAGCGACCTGTCGCCGGTCGAGGCCCGGGTGCGCGCCCTGGAATCGCTGCTGACCGAGAAGGGCTACGTCGACCCGGCGGCCCTCGATGCCCTGGTCGAGCTCTACGAGACCAAGGTCGGCCCCCACGCGGGGGCCCGGGTCGTGGCCCGGGCCTGGACAGATCCCGCCTTCCGGGCGCGGCTCCTGGCCGACGCCACGCCGGCCATCGCCGAGTTGGATATCGGCGGCCGCGGCGGCGAGCACATGGTGGTGGTCGAGAACACGCCGGAGATCCACAACCTCGTCGTCTGCACCCTGTGCTCCTGCTACCCGTGGCCGGTGCTCGGCCTGCCCCCGGTCTGGTACAAGGCGCCGCCCTACCGGGCGCGGGCGGTGATTGACCCGCGCGGCGTGCTCGCCGAGTTCGGGGTGACGCTGCCGGAAACCACCCGCATCACCGTCTGGGACTCGACGGCCGAGACCCGCTACATGGTCCTGCCGATGCGCCCGGCCGAGACCGAGGGCTTCTCCGAGGAGGCCCTGGCCGCCCTCGTCACCCGCGATTCCATGATCGGTACGGGCCTGCCCAGGGCGATCCCGGTCGCGCCCGCGGAGATGCCGGTATGAACGGAGCCCAGGATCTCGGCGGGGCGCACGGCTTCGGGCCGGTGGTGCCGGAGCCGGACGAGCCAGTCTTCCACGCCGCGTGGGAGCGCCGCGTCTTCGCGCTGGCCATGGCCATGGGCTACACGGGCGCCTGGAACCTCGACGGCAGCCGGGCCAACCGCGAATCCCTGCCGCCGGCGGAATATCTCGCGTCGAGCTACTACGAGATCTGGCTCAGAGCGCTGGAGAAGCAGGTCGTCGGCACCGGGCTGGTGACGCCGGCCGAACTGGCGAGCGGCCGATCCGCGGAGAAGGCCAAGCCCGTCGCGCGGGTCCTGGCCCGCGAGGGCCTGGAGCAGCGCTTCCGGGCCGGCTTCCCGAGCAGCCGCGCCGCCGATGCCCCGGCGCGCTTCGCGGTCGGCCGCGCCGTCCTGGCGCGCAACATCCACCCGACCGGCCACACGCGGCTGCCCCGTTACGTGCGCGGCAAGCGCGGCCGGATCGTGCGCGTCGACGGGGTCTACGTCTTCCCCGACACCAACGCCTACGGGTCGGGTGAGAACCCGACCTGGCTCTACACGGTCGCCTTCACCGCGCAGGAGCTGTGGGGCGAGAGCGGCGACCCGGGCGGCGTCGTCACGGTGGCGGCCTTCGAACCGTACCTGGACCCCGCGTGACCGCGCCGTCGCCCAGCCCCTTCGCGGCGCCCTGGGAGGCGCAGGTCTTCGCCCTGGTGGTGTCTCTGCGCGAATCCGGGCTGTTCACGTGGTCGGAATGGGCGGACCGCCTCGGCCGCCAGATCCGCCCCACCGAGGCCCCCGAGCAGGCGGCCGATTACGGCGCGTGGCTCGCGACGCTGGAAGCGCTCCTGGCCGAGCGTGGCGTGGCGGGGCCCGAGAGCGTCGCGGCGAGGACCGAGGCCTTCCTGCGGGCCGCGGAGGCCACGCCCCACGGCCAGCCGATCCGCCTGGAGAACGACCCGCTCTACCGGCCCTGAGCCCGCAGGCTGTCGAGCGGCACCGGCGCGGCGTGCGATCGGCCGCTCATCAGCTGGTCGAGCAGGGCCAGAACCTCGGCCCGCCCGCAATTGCGGGCGGGCTCGAACGGCGTCCAGGTCTGGGTGAAGTCGAGGCGCTCGAACACGTCGCGGTAGCGGCGCAGCTCGCTCGGCGTGAGCGGCACCCCGCGCACGAAGGCCTTGTGGGCCGAGATCGTGGTGGCGCGTCGGAAATCCGCCGGGTCGAGCTCGAACTTCAGGGCGTCGCCGCAGAAGCAGATCTTTCGCCCACGGTCGTACAGGATCGCGTGGCCATCGAAATGGCCGGCGGTGCGGTGCAGCTCCAGCCCCGGCAGCGGCTCGAGGAAATCGTCGTAGGGCCAGCTCACTTGCAGCGCCGCGCTCCACGTGAAGTCGGCCGCCGGCAGGCACAGCTCCGGGTCGAAACGGTCCTGGAGCTGCGTCAGCGCCCCGTAGGAATGCGGGTGCGAGGCCGAGAGCACAGCCATCCCGCCGAGCCGCTCGATCTGGTCGAGGGCGGCCTCGCTGAAGACCGGGCAGCCCTCGAAGCCCATGTTCCCGTGCTCGGTCTGGATCAGATAGGCGGACGGCCCGATGCCGGAGACCGGCTCGTTCCAGAAGCGCCAGACGCCCGGCTCGAGCTCCTGCCAGTGGCAGGGAAAGGCCTCCTGCGCCTCGCGGGCGGTGCGGAAGCGCCAGCCGTCCTGCGGCACGACGTGGCGGGCATCGAGGCACATCGGGCAGGCGGGCGGCACCTCGAAGTGCCGCTGCCAGAACCCGCAATTGTCGCAGGTGTAGGCGGGCAGCTTCAGGGCGCCCGCGAAGGGCAGATAGCCGGGCATCGTCTGGGACCTTCCTCGGGGCAGTGTCTATAAGATGGCCCCGGTTCAGCCGCCCTCTCCGTCATCGCGAGCGCAGCGAAGCGACCCAGGGCAGCGCGACACCGGGGAGCGTAGCGCCGGCTGGATTGCTTCGCTCCGCTCGCAAAGACGGCGGCACGCCTATCAACCGGAACGGGTGTAACAGGCGGCGCGGTCGGTTACAGCCGTCAGGTCCGCCCGGGCAGGCGGCGCGCCGACCGGGCGGCGTGGACAGTGCCGGCGAGGCCGACGAGGGCCAAGCCGACGAGGCCGCCGACCACGACGTCGCGGGTTCGGCTCGTGACGAACTCGGCGCGGCTCGCCTTGGTCCGACCGGAGAAGCGCCCGTCGATCCCGGCCGGGCCGGGCACGGGGGCCTCGAGATTGCCCGCCATCTCGGGGATGGTCTCGTCGGAGAGCTGGGCCGACCACATGGAGGCGGCCTTGCGGTCGGCGAGCGCCGGCGCCAGCGCCTGGGCGGCCGCCATCATCACCGAGGACCGGCCGACCCAGACCTCCCGGCGCGGGTGCTCGACCGCGTACACGATCGCGTCGGCGCAGAGCCGCGGGTCGAAGACCGGGTCCGGCGCGTACTGGCGGTGGCCGGTGCGGTTGCGCGCCCAGTTGAACTGCGGCGTGTTGACCGCCGGCAGGTAGATCACGCTGAGGCTGACATTGACCCGGTCGTGCAGCAGCTCGCAGCGCAGGGCGTCGGTGAAGCCCGAGACCGCGAACTTGGCCGCGCAGTAGGGCGCCTGCAGGGGCGCCGCCCGGATCGCGAGGCCCGACGAGACCTGGATGATCGCGCCGCGGTCGCGCCGCTTCATGTAGCGCAGGGCGGCGAGCGTCCCGTAGACTTGGCTGAGATAGGTGGTCTCGGTCACCCGCCGGTACTCGTCCGGGGTGATTCGGTCGGCCGGGTTCACCACCGTCGACATGGCATTGTTCACCCACGCGCGGATCGGGCCGAGCTCGCGCTCGACCCGCTCGGCGGCCGCGTCCACGGCCTCCGGGTCGGCGACGTCGGCGCCGATCGCCAGCACCGGCTGGCCGTAGGCGGCGAGCGCCCGCTCGGCCGCGGAGAGACGGCCGGGATCCCGCGCGATCACCGCGACCGACCAGCCGCGCGCGGCGAATTCATGCGCGGTGGCGAGCCCGATTCCGGCCGTGCCCCCCGTAACGACCGCAACCCGTGCCATACCGACCTCATCCGCGACAGACCGAACCGGCAACACGGTGCGGCGCGCTCGGTTGCGCCGCCCGATTGGGCCGGAACGTCACGGGGATACCGATCGCGACGCCGATTTCGCGGACCGGGACGCAACGTCCGACCGCGGCCGCTGTTGACTGCCTGTACCGCGTCATGCCGAACCATCGAGGGTCGCAGCCATGCGCACTGGACGACGCTTCTCCCTCTTCTCGCTCCCGATCGATCCCTGGCCGCAGGCGTCCCTGGCCGAGCGGACCGCCGTCGGGATGGTCCTGACCGGCCTGCTGCTCGTGCCGGCCTGCGCGGTCGGGGCCGCGCTCCTCGTGTTCACGACGCTCGCGGCCCACGTGTACTGGTCCTACGATCTCGGCGCCTCCCTGCACGCGTTCATCGCCCGGCATGCCGGGGCCGCCGTCGCTCGGCGCGGCCGGCTCGTCCACAAGGCCTGACGAGCGGGAGCGGATCGACGGCCGGGCGGTGTTGAGCCGTGCCGGTCCACACGGCCCGGCCGCGCGGCCCCCGCGATCCCTGTGCGTTCGCCTCGGTCCGATTTGACCTGACGGTCTCTCGTGGGCCAGTCAGGTTCGGAACCGAGAGATCGCCATGTTCCGTACCCTGATGTCTGCGCGGCGCTTCGCGCCGCTGTTCTGGTGCCAGTTCTTCTCGGCGTTCAACGACAATTTCCTGAAGAACGCGCTCGCCTTCCTGATCCTGTTCGGGATCGGCGGCCAGGCGGACGCCCATGCCGGCGTCCTCGTGACGCTCGCGAGCGCCGTGTTCATCGGGCCGTTCTTCATTCTGTCGGGTCTCGGCGGCCAGTGGGCCGACCGCTACGACAAGGCGCTGATGGCGCGGCGGCTCAAGTTCGCCGAGATCTTCGCGGCCGGCACCGCCGTGCTCGGCTTCCTCCTGCACTCGATCCCGGTGCTGTTCGTGGCGCTCGGCCTGTTCGGCACGATCGCGGCGCTGTTCGGCCCGATCAAGTACGGGATCCTGCCGGACCATCTCCGGCGCGAGGAGCTGCCCGCCGGCAACGCCCTCGTGGAGGCGGCGACCTTCCTGGCGATCCTGCTCGGCACGATCGCGGCCGGCGCGGCCTCGGCGATGGGCGGCTCGGGACTCGTGTTCGGCGTCCTGGTGATGGGCTTCGCCGTCCTGTGCTGGCTCTCGGCCCGGATGATCCCGGCGACCGGCGAGGGGGCGCCGGACCTGCGCGTCGACCCGAACGTCGCCCGCTCGACCTACGCGCTGCTGCGCGACCTCTGGGCCGACACGCGGCTGTGGCGCGGCTCGCTCACGGTGAGCTGGTTCTGGCTGGTCGGCGTGGTGGTGCTGTCGCTGCTGCCGGTACTGGTGCGCGGCGCCTTCAACGGCACCGAGACGGTGATCACGCTGCTGCTGGCGCTGTTCTCGATCGGCATCGCGGTCGGCTCCGGCCTCGCCTCGTGGCTCGCCAGCGGCCGGATCGTGCTGCTGCCGACGCCGGTCGGCGCGGTGCTGATGGGCCTGTTCGGCCTCGACCTCGCCTGGACGGTCGGCCACCTGCCGGCGCCGCCCGCGGAGCCGATCGGCCCCCTCGGCTTCCTGCAGACCGGCCACGGCCTGCGCACCGGGATCGACTTCCTCGGTCTCGCGATCTCCGGCGGCCTCTACATCGTCCCGTCTTTCGCGGCCGTGCAGGCCTGGGCCGAGAAGGCGATGCGCGCCCGGATCATCGGCGCGGTCAACGTCATGACGGCGGCCTTCATGGTCGCCGGCACCCTGGCGCTCGCGGCTCTGCAGGGCGCGGGCCTCACCATCGCGAGCCTCCTCGCGGTGGTGGCGGTGCTGAACCTGATCGTCGGCGCGCTCGTGTTCGCGACCCTGCCGACGAGCCCGTTCCGCGACTTCCTGTCGATCCTGTTCCGGGCGTTCTACCGGCTGGAGGTCCGCGGCTTCGACAACCTCGCGGCGGCCGGCCCGAACGCCATCATCGCCCTCAACCACGTCTCGTTCCTCGACGCACCGCTCGCGCTGTCGCTCCTCGAGCAGGAGCCGGTCTTCGCCATCGACAGCGGGATCGCGCAGCGCTGGTGGGTGCGCCCGTTCCTGCGCATCACTAAGGCGATGCCGCTCGACCCGACCCGGCCGCTCGCCACCCGGACGCTGATCAACGCGGTCAAGAGCGGCGAGACCCTGATCATCTTCCCCGAGGGCCGGCTCACGGTCACCGGCAGCCTGATGAAGGTCTACGACGGCGCCGGGCTGATCGCCGACAAGTCGGGCGCGATGGTCGTCCCGGTGAAGCTCGACGGCCTGGAGCGCACCGTCTTCTCGCGGCTGTCGCGCGGGCAGGTGCGCCGTCGCTGGTGGCCCAAGGTGACCGTGACGGTCATGCCGCCGGTGCGGCTGACCGTGGACCCCGCGCTCAAGGGCAAGGCGCGGCGGCAGGCGGCGGGCGCCGCCCTCTACGGGATCATGTCGGACCTAGTGTTCCGCACCGCCGACATCGACCGCGGCCTGATGGCGGCGCTGATCGAGGCGGGCGAGCGCCACGGCTGGAGCCGCAACGCCCTGGAGGATCCGGTCGGCGGCCGCCTCAGCTACAGCCGGCTCGTGATGGGCGCCAACATCCTCGGCCGCAAGCTGATGCCGCTGGCGCCCGTGGGCGGCCGGATCGGCGTCATGCTGCCGAACGCCAACGGCGCCGCGGTGACGCTGTTCGCCCTCGCCTCCGCGGGCCGGGTGCCGGCGATGATCAATTTCTCCGCTGGCCCCGCCAACGTGCTCTCGGCCTGCCGGGCCGCGGAGGTCAGCAAGATCCTGACCTCCCGGGCCTTCATCGAGAAGGGACGGCTGGGCCCGCTCGTCGAGGCGATCCGCGGCTCGGTCGAGTTGATCTACCTGGAGGACGTGCGGGCCGGCATCACGACGGGGGACAAGATCCGCGGCCTCCTGGCGCCGCGCCGCCCCCTGGTGGCGCGCGCCGGCGAGGATCCGGGGGCGGTGCTGTTCACCTCGGGCAGCGAGGGCACGCCGAAGGGCGTGGTGCTCGCCAACCGCTGCATGCTCGCCAACGTGGCGCAGGTGGCGGCCCGGATCGATTTCGGCCCGATGGACAAGGTGTTCAACGTCCTGCCGGTGTTCCACGCCTTCGGGCTCACCGCCGGGCTGGTCCTGCCCCTGGTCTCGGGGGTGCCGGTCTACCTCTATCCGTCGCCGCTGCACTACCGGATCGTGCCGGAGCTGATCTACGGCTCGAACAGCACCGTCCTGTTCGGGACCGACACGTTCCTCACGGGCTACGCCCGGTCGGCCCATTCCTACGACCTGCGCTCCCTGCGCTACGTCGTGGCCGGCGCCGAGGCCGTGAAGGAGACCACCCGGAAGACCTGGGCGGAGAAGTTCGGGCTGCGCATCCTGGAGGGCTACGGCGTCACCGAGTGCGGGCCGGTTGTCGCCCTCAACACGCCGATGTTCAACCGGTTCGGCACGGTCGGGCGGATCCTGCCCGGCATCGAGACCCGCCTCGAGCCGGTGCCGGGAATCGACGAAGGCGGCCGCCTGTCCCTGCGCGGGCCGAACATCATGCTGGGCTACCTGCGCGCCGAGAAGCCCGGCGTGCTGGAGCCGCCGCCGGGCGGCTGGCACGACACCGGCGACATCGTGGCGATCGACCCGATGGGCTTCGTCACCATCAAGGGTCGGGCCAAGCGCTTCGCGAAGATCGCCGGCGAGATGGTGTCGCTCGCCGGCATCGAGACGCTGGCCGCCGAGCTCTGGCCCGACCGTCCGAGCGCGGTGGCGGCGGTGCCGGACGCGCGCAAGGGCGAGCGGCTGATCCTGTTCACGCAGGAGAAGGGCGCGACCCGGGCCGCCTACCAGAGCTTCGCCAAGGGCCGCGGCGCCTCCGACGTCGCGATCCCCGCCGAGGTGGTGGTGCTGGACGCGATCCCGATGCTCGGCACCGGCAAGGTCGACCAAGTGGCCGTCACGAAGCTCGCGCTGGAGCGGGCGAAGGAGAACGCCGCGGCCTGACGGTCGCGGCCCCGCGCGCCGCGTCACCCAAACGGGGGATGCGGGGCTCCCCGGGATCCGCTCGTATCGTGAATACAGCCGTGATTCGAACCGCTTGACGCGTTCGGGGCGCGGGTCTGAGGGGGACTCGGTACGCAACGGCGAGGGACAGATCATGCGGAAGGGCAGGCGAGTTCCGGCTTGGCTGGCGAGGCGGACCTACTTCAAGCGGATCGAGCGCTGGGCGAAGCCCGGCAAGGCGCGCAAGGCGGCGCAGCCCCCTGAGACACCGGCAGCCGCGATGCCCTCCAACGTCGTGCCGTTCCCGATCCGGATGAATCGGCCGGACCGTCCCGCCTTCGAGGACCTGCGGGGCGTCGGCACGGCCTAGAGGCCGGCTCCGCCGGGGGCTTGCCGGGCGCGCGGGAACACGGGATCCTGCGCCGTCGGAGCCGAGACCGGGAGGATGCGTGCCGCACGACGGGTCGGATCCGCGCGCGTCGGCGCCTCCCCGGAAGCGGGCGAGGGGCCTGCGCGCGGCGCTCGGGGCGACGGCGCTCGGTCTCGGCCTCCTGGGGGCCGGCACCGCCGCGCTCTGGCGCTACGCCGACGCGCTGCCGCCCCTCGACCTGGCCGCGGCCGAATCACGCTCGACGGTGGTGCTGGATCGGTCCGGCACGCTGCTGCGCCCCTTCGCGACCGCGGACGGGCGCTGGCGCCTGCCGGTCACCGCGGAGGCGGTCGATCCGCGCTACCGGGCGATGCTGCTCGCCTACGAGGATCGCCGCTTCGCCGCGCATCCCGGCATCGACCCGGCCGCGGTGCTGCGCGCCGCCGGCCAGTGGCTGACCCGCGGCCGCATCGTGTCCGGCGCCTCCACCCTGTCGATGCAGGTGGCGCGCCTCGTCGAGCCGCGGCGCGAGCGGTCGCTCGAGGCCAAGCTCCGCCAGATGGTGCGGGCGGTCGCGCTGGAGCGGCGCCTCGGCAAGGCCGGGCTGCTCGACCTCTACCTGGCGCTGGCCCCCTACGGCGGCCCGCTGGAGGGCGTGCGCGCGGCGAGCGTCGCGTATTTCGGGCGCGAGCCGGTCCGGCTGACCGCCGCGCAGGCGGCCCTGCTCGTCGCCCTGCCGCAATCGCCCGAGACCCGCCGTCCGGACAGGTTCCCCGAGCGCGCCCGCGCCGCCCGCGACCGGGTCCTGGCGGTGGCCGTCGCGCGGGGCATCCTCACGACGGCGGAGGCCGAGGCCGCCCGGGCCGAGCCGGTGCCGACGACGCGCAAGCCGTTCCCGATGCTCGCGGCGCACGCCGCCGAGGAGGCGGTGGCGGCCGATCCCGGTGCCGCCACGATCCGCCTCGCGATCGACGGGCGCCTGCAGGAGCGGCTGGAAACCCTGGCGGCCGAGCGCGCCGCCGCCGCCGGCCCGGACCTCTCGGCCGCGATCCTCGTCCTCGACAACCGCGACGGCCGGGTGCTCGCTCAGGTCGGCAGCGCCGGCTACTTGGACCCCGCCCGGCGCGGCGCCATCGACATGACCCTGGCGGTGCGCTCGCCCGGCTCCGCGCTGAAGCCCTTCGTCTACGCCATGGCCTTCGCGGACGGTCTCGCGCATCCCGAGACCCTGCTGGAGGATCGCCCGGCGCGCTTCTCGGCGAGCTACGCGCCGGAGAATTTCGACCTGACCTTCCAGGGCACGGTCACGGCCCGGCGGGCCCTGCAGCTCTCGCTGAACGTGCCGGCGGTCGAGCTGATGGACGCGGTCGGTCCCGCCCGCTTCATCGCCCGGCTGCGCGCCGCCGGGGCCGGGATCCAGCTCCCGCGGGAGGCGGCCCCGGGGCTGCCGGTCGCGCTGGGCGGCCTCGGCATCACGGTCACCGACCTCGCCCGGCTCTACGCGGGGCTCGCCCGCGGCGGCGCGGTTCCGGACCTGCTGCGCCGCGCCGACGGGGTCGCGGCCGAATCCCGGCACCGCGTCGCCGAGCCCGTGGCGTCTTGGTACGTCGCCGACATCCTGCGCGGGACACCGCCACCGGAGAACGCACTGCCGAACCGCATCGCCTACAAGACCGGCACCTCCTACGGGTACCGCGACGCCTGGGCCGCCGGCTTCGACCGCCACGCGACGATCGTCGTCTGGGCCGGGCGCCCGGACGGCGCCGCGGTGCCGGGGCTCGTGGGCCGCACCGTCGCGGCGCCGATCCTGTTCGACGCCTTCGCGCGCCTCGGGATCGAGCCCGAGCCGGTCCCCCAGCCGCGGGACGCGCTGGTGGTCGGGACGGCGGGCCTGCCGCCGCCGCTGCGGCACCTGCGGCGCGAGGCGGCCGAGGCGGCGGGACCGGCGCTGCGGATCGCCTATCCGCCGGACGGGGCGCGGATCGATCTCGGCCTCGCGGTGGACCGGCACGGCGCCGCGGCGGGCGGCCCGGGTCTCGCCCTCAAGGCCCTGGGCGGCGTGCCGCCGCTCACCTGGCTGGTCGACGGTCAGCCGGTCGTGCAGACGCCGCGGCGGAAGGCCGAGTGGGCCCCGGGCGGCGCGGGCTTCGCGCGGATCTCGGTCCTGGACGCGACCGGCGCCAGCGACAGCGTGTCCGTCCGCCTCGAGTGAGCCGACGGCGGGTTTCCTCGGCTCAGCGGCCGATCCCGAGGCCGCGCTGGGCGCCGGCCGGGCCGCGCGCCTCGCAGGATTCCAGCGCCGCGGCGAGGCGCGCCGCGCTGGCCGCGGACCCGTAAGACAGGCTGAGGACGGTGGAGAGGATCCCGACGCTCACGAGCACGCCGAGCGCGGCCGCGCCGAGCAGCACGGCGGCGATCAGCCGGTTGCGCCGCAGGTCCGCCGTCAGCGCCCCGATGAGGTCCCGGTTGTGTTCGGCGAGACCGTTCCGCGCCGCCACCAGCTCGTTGTACATGTTCGTGATGGCGTTGGTGGACATGTACACCAGCAGCAGGTGGACGACGAAGTCGTCGTCCGTCGAGGTGTTGAGGGCGGCCGCGATCCGCACGGCGAGCTGACGCTCCCAGGGCTGGAGATCGCGGCCGTGGACCGACCGGTAGAACCGCTCGAGGTTGGTCACGGCCGGAGGGCATCCCGCCACGCCGTGTGAAAGTTGCGCCGCAGGCGGCGGCCCTCGACCCGCAGGCGCATCGGCGCGCTGTTCGCCAAGGCCTGCCAGGTCGTGTTCTGCACCCGCAGGGCCTCGATCAGCCGCTCGCCGATCCGCTCGATCTCGATGACGCGAAAGTTCGACTGCTTCCGCAGGGATCGCACGAGATCGGACGATTCGAGATAGTCGAAATTGGTCGCCTGGGCGGTGTTCTTCGCCAGGATCGCCCGGTCGCACTCGATCAGCATGGGCCGGAGCTCGCGCAGGACCTCCAGGGCTGTGGGATCCACCGCGCCGGCCGCGACGACCACGGCGAGGCGGACATTCGCCTCCCGGCAGCTCTCCACGATGATCTCGGTGCACCGACGGGTCGTCTCGGTGTCGCCGGCCGGGAAGTCGACCACGACGAGGCGCTCGGCCGCCTCGGTCACGCGCTCGATCAGGTCCTGGCACAGGGTCGGGTCGACGCGGCCCGTGCTGTCCTCGGCGCGCAGGCGCTGCCGGATGGCGGTGATGCCGGGACGGCGCGGGACGAAGTTGTCGCTGCCGGGCGTGGTCTCCTGCATGAGTGCCGTGTGGAAGTGCCGGTTGGCCGGGTCGGTGTCGATCGCCAGGACCGGACCGACCTCCGCGCAGAGATCGGCCACCTGGAGGGCGATGGTCGTCTTGCCGACGCCGCCCTTGCCGCCGAGGCAGAGCACGAGAACCTTCGCGGCGGCGCCCAGGAGATCGCGCTGGATGTCCTGGATCTCGTCCGGGCTGTACCAGGCCGGAACCTTGCTCTGCGTCGTGTCGGTCATGCGGTGTCTCCTTGCTGATACGCGCGGGGTGGCCGCCGGACGCGCGCTCCGCGCGCGGCACCGGGCTGCGGGATCTCGGGGGTTCACGGGCTCGGGCCGGGCCGCACGGCCCGCGTGGGCGGGACGCGGCGCGCGCCGGCTCGACGGCGCGCCCGGGATGCCGGTCGCATCACGCGCGGGATCCGGTCGTGCACGGGTCGGCAGAGGCGCGGCCGCCTCGTGCTCGTGGCCCGGATGCGGACGGCCGACGCTCGGGTTCCGCGATGACGTCCGTCGCCACGATCTGCACTCCGTTGCTGGACCCGCTTCGCCGACGGCTCCGGCCGCAAGTCTTCCTCGCCGCGGCCGAGGGCCATGCATGATCATGCTCGGACCTATGGAAGACGCAAGCCTCGAAAAATCGGATCTCTTCTCGACGAATGCCCTAGAATGAGATCGTTAATGAAGATTTATATTTATAAAATATGCAATGATGAGCGAATTACGACTATTATATCTGGATGAACACACAACATCCCGGACATCGTCCGCAATTCGATCGATTCGGCCGGCCGGAATCCGCGCGGGTCACCTGGGATGCGGGCCTTGCCCGGCCCTGTCGGCGGTGACCCGGTCGTCACCGCACCGCGGCGAGGGGGGCGAACACGTCGATGAGGCCGTTCACCAGGATCTGGGTCCCGACGCACAGGAGCAGGAAGGCGAAGAGGCGGCCCATCACCCGGGCGCGGGCCGGGCCGATGAAGGCGACGACCCGGTCGGCGGAGGCGTAGAGAACCGCGACCGTGGCGGCGACCGCGAGGGCCGCCAGCGTGACGCCGATGTAGAAGCCGAAGCGCTCCGCGTAGGCCTCCGGCCGGTTGGCCCCCAGGGTGATGGCGACCGCGATCGTCCCCGGCCCGGTGGTGAACGGGAGCGTCAGGGGGAAGAAGGCGATGTCGGAGAGGGGGCCGGGGGCCGGGTCGCCCGGCGGCTCCGCGGGGGCCGGGCCGCGGCCCGCCGACCCGGAGGCCTCGGCCTGCTTGCGCGCCTCCCGGGCCTCGGGCCGGTTCAGCTGGGTCCAGGCCGACGACATGACCACGAGGCCGCCGGCGATGCGCAGCGCACCCAGGGTGACGCCGAAGAAGTTCAGGATCGGCGTGTCCGCCCAGAGGGCGCCGAGCATCACCAGGGCGGCGTAGACGCCGATCCGGCGCGACAGCAGCACGCGCTCGGCGTGGCTGAAGGCGCCCGCCACCTGCGCGAAGATGAAGGCGCCCCCGACCGGGTTCACGATCGAGAACAGCGCCGAAAGGGCGAGCAGGAACTGCTGGGTGGTGAAGTCGAGGCTCATCGGGGTCAGCCCGGGGAGGGGGCCGGCACCAGCACCCGGGCCGGCGCGAGGCGGCGGGCGCGCCGCACCTGCTGGACGGCCACCGGCCGGTAGAGCTGCTTCGTCGCGTCGACCACGTGCAGGCCCGCGAAGGGCAGGGACAGGCCGGTGCCGAGCCACTCCCAGGCGGGCCCGGTGCGCAGCATCAGGCGCGAGCGGGCCGGCGGCATGTACAGGGTCTCGGCCCAGCTCACCGGCGAGAACAGCGTGTCGCGCATGAGCCGCCCGAGCTGCGAGCGGCTGTAGGGCTGGCCGTGGCCGAAGGGCGTCGCCTCCCGGCGGGCCCAGACGCCCCGGCGGTTGGGCACGACGAGGATCATGCGGCCGCCCGGTGTCAGGGTGCGCCAGACCTCCTGCAGCAGCTCCGTCGGGCTCTCCACCGATTCGAGGGCGTGGACCAGGATGACCCGGTCGATGGCGGCCTCCGGCAGCGGCATCATGGTGGGATCGGCGAGCGCCGCGCAGGAGCGCCCGGTGCCCGGCCAGTTCACCACGCCCTGCGAGGCCGGCATGAAGGCGAGGGTGCGCTCGGCGATGCAGTGGACCGGCCCGAGATACGGCGTCGCGTAGCCGATCCCGAGGACGCGCAGCCCCGAGACCGAGCCGAGGAAATCGTGGAGCGCGCGGCCGACCACGCGGTGCGTCGTGCGGCCCAGAGGGCTGGCGTAGAAGGCCCGCAAGCCGTTGACGTCGAGGCGCATGGAGGGACAGGAGATCGCGGACGGAACGGTCGTCGTAACCAATGGTGAGCCGCGCGCCGCGCGGCAAGCGCCGGAGGAACCTCGCCGGACCATCACCTGTTCACGGCAACAGATTTCGCGCCGCTTCGCGCCCGTTCGCGTTCTTGGGAGACCCCGTCCGATGGCCGCCGAGACCGAGATTCGCACCTTCCTCTGCCGCAGCGACAACATCGGCGTGCTGATCCGCGATCCGCAGTCCGGCGCCTGCGCGGCGATCGACGTGCCGGAGGCCGGACCTGTCCTCCGGGCCCTCGACGAGACCGGCTGGCGGCTGACCGACATCCTCGTGACCCACCGGCACGCCGATCATGTCGAGGGCATCCCGGAGGTGAAGCGGGCGACCGGCGCCCGGGTGGTCGCCCCCGCCAGGGCCGGCGACGCGGTCCCACAGGTGGACGTGACCGTGCGGGAGGGCGACACGGTCACGGTCGGCAGCCTCGAGGCGCAGGTCTGGGAGACGCCGGGCCACTGCGCCGACCACGTGACCTACTGGTTCGCGGAAGCCGGCCTCGTCTGCGCCGGCGACACCCTGTTCACCCTCGGCTGTGGGCGTGTGATGGAGAGCCCGCCCGAGACCCTCTACCGCTCCCTGCGGCGCTTCGACGACCTGCCCGACGCGACGCAGGTCTTCAGCGGCCACGACTACGTACTCTCCAACGCGCGCTTCGCCCTGGCGGCGGATCCGGACAACCCGGATCTGAAGAGACGCCTCGCCGAGGCGGAGCGTGCCCACGCGGAGGGCCGGTTCCTGATCCCCTCGACCATGGGTGCGGAGCGGGCCACCAACCCGTTCCTGCGCAGCGGGCAGCCGGCCCTGGCGCGATCCGTCGACCTTCCGCCGGAAAGCGATCCCGAGGCGGTGTTCGTCGCCTTACGGGCGTGGAAGAACCGCTTCTGACGCAGGTGATAACGAGAAAAATTTGTTGCCTTCTCAAGGCAAACTGACACATAGGGGTGTTTAAGCGGTCCTAATCCGCTCAGGTAACCGGGCTCCCGGGGGGAAGCCGTAACGTCAACGCGAAGCGCCGGGACGCTTCAGCCGGTATGATGGGGGTCCGTCTCGCCCTACCACCTGTCCACTTCCCGCCTTCCGCTTCCTTTCCTCAAGCCAGAGTCCGACGGGTCCAAGGAGGAGGCGCTCAGCGCCAAGGCCAAGATCACCGTCGCCGACGCCGAATCCGGCACACTCCGCGAGAGCGGTGAGGCGGCCAGTCCCGCCCGCCCGCGGGCGCCGGTCGCGGCCGACGTGCGGCTCCTCGGGATCGCCACCGAGCACCTCTCGCGGCTCGGGCCCAAGCGCGTGACGGTCGTGGCCGTCGCCGCCGAGGCCGGTATGACGCACGCGAACGTGTACCGCTACTTCCCGTCGAAGGACGCGCTCCTCGACGCGGTGGCGGGCCGCTGGCTGCGCGAGGTCGAAGCCCGGCTCGCCGGCATCGCCGATGCGCCCGATCCCGCCGACGACAAGATCGAGCGCCTCCTGACCGCCCTCGCGACGGTCCAGCGGGACGCCCTGTTCGACGAGCCGAACCTGTTCGCGGTCCATCTCGACGCCACCGTCTCGGCACGGCCGATCGCCCGGCGGCACCGCGTGCGGCTGCGCAGCCTCGTCGAGCGCGTGGTCGAGGAGGGCATCACCTCTGGGATCTTCTCGGCCCGGGACCGGGAACGGGCGATCGCCTACATCTTCGACGCGAGCTACCGCTTCACGCATCCGCTGGCGATCCAGCACGATGCCGAGGTGCCGCGCGACCTGATTGAGGCCCGGTTCGGGGCCGTCATCCACGCGATCCAGCGGGTCCTGCGCTCCGGCATCCTCTGATCCGGCGCGTACCCACAGGCTCTCTCGAAGGCCCGGACAGACCGTCCGGGCCTTCGTCGTTCGTGCGCCCTCCCGCGCCGCCCGCCGCCCGCCGCGACCCGAAATGACAGGATTCCAGATCTGTCATCGCGGCTTCGCGGCCGTCCGGCGCCAGGGTGCACTGCACCTAAAACACTCGCGACGTTGACGTTTCGGAGGCACCGTCGGGACGCTCGAGGGCGATCCGACGGCCCGGACGCGCCGCCCGCGCGGCCCTCATCGGGTTGAAGCCACGGTGCTTTTCGGCCACACAGCCGCGCAGATTTCAGAGTGGCGAATCCGGCCTCGGACCCTGACGGACGAGCGGCTCCGGCCTCGCGCAACGCATCACCGAAGTCGAACGCAGCGGAGACACATCCGACATGGCTCGCAACAAGATCGCGCTCATCGGCGCCGGCCAGATCGGCGGCACCCTGGCCCTTCTGGCCGGCCTCAAGGATCTCGGGGACGTGGTGCTGTTCGACATCGTCGACGGCGTGCCGCAGGGCAAGGCGCTGGACATCGCCGAGGCCGCCCCGGTCGAAGGCTTCGACGCGACCTACGCGGGTGCCAGCGACTACGCCGCCATCAAGGGCGCCGACGTGGTGATCGTGACCGCCGGCGTGCCGCGCAAGCCCGGCATGAGCCGCGACGACCTGATCGGCATCAACCTCAAGGTCATGCAGGCCGTCGGCGAGGGCATCAAGACCCACGCGCCGGACGCCTTCGTGATCTGCATCACCAACCCGCTCGACGCCATGGTGTGGGCGCTCCAGAAGTTCTCGGGCGTCCCGACCAACAAGATCGTCGGCATGGCCGGCGTGCTGGATTCGGCGCGCTTCCGCCACTTCCTCGCCGAGGAGTTCAAGGTGTCGGTGGAGGACGTGACGGCCTTCGTGCTCGGCGGCCACGGCGACGACATGGTGCCGCTGACCCGCTACTCGACGGTGGCGGGCGTGCCGCTGACCGACCTCGTCAAGCTCGGCTGGACCACCCAGGAGAAGCTCGACGCCATGGTCGACCGCACCCGCAAGGGCGGCGGCGAGATCGTCAACCTGCTCAAGACCGGCTCGGCCTTCTACGCGCCCGCCGCCTCCGCCATCGCCATGGCCGAGAGCTACCTGCGCGACAAGAAGCGGGTCCTGCCCTGCGCCGCCTACCTCGACGGCCAGTACGGCGTGAAGGGCATGTTCATCGGCGTGCCGATCGTGATCGGTGCCAACGGCGTGGAGCGCGTGCTCGAGGTGACCTTCGACGCGGCCGAGAAGACCATGTTCGACAAATCGGTCGCCTCGGTGACGGGACTCATCGAGGCCTGCAAGGGCGTCGACAGCAGCCTCGCCTGACCGGTAAGCGGATACCGGGCAGCGCGTAGCGGTCGGAGATTCGAATCTCGATCACTCGATTTCTCTACGCGCCGCCCGCTGCCACCTATTCGCTCCTCCTTACGAGGCTCCGATGAATATCCACGAATATCAGGCCAAGGCCGTGCTGAAGGAGTTCGGCCTGCCCGTCTCCCGCGGCATGGCCATCTTCAACCCGTCGGAGGCCGAGGCCGCCGCCAAGGAGCTCGGCGGCCCGGTCTGGGTCGTGAAGAGCCAGATCCACGCGGGCGGCCGCGGCAAGGGCACCTTCAAGGGCGCGCCCGAGGGCGCCAAGGGCGGCGTGCGCGTCACCAAGTCGATCGACGAGGTCAAGCAGTTCGCCGGAGAGATGCTCGGCCAGACGCTGGTGACCATCCAGACCGGCCCGGCCGGCAAGCAGGTCAACCGCCTCTACATCGAGGAAGGCGCCCAGATCGCCGAGGAGTTCTACCTCTCGATGCTGGTCGACCGCGCCACGGGCGGCGTCGCCTTCGTGGTCTCCACCGAGGGTGGCATGGACATCGAGGCGGTCGCCCACGACACGCCCGAGAAGATCCACACGATCGCGGTCGACCCGGCCACCGGCGTGATGCCCCACCACGGCCGCGCCGTCGCCAAGGCGCTCGGCCTGTCGGGCGCCCAGGCCAAGGAAGCGGCCGCGCTGACCGAGAAGCTCTACGCGGCCTTCGTGGCCAAGGACATGAGCCTCCTGGAGATCAACCCGCTGGTGCTGACCGCCGACGGGCACCTCAAGTGCCTCGACGCCAAGATGGCCTTCGATTCGAACGCCCTCTACCGGCACGCGGACATCATGGCGCTCCGCGACGAGACCGAGGAGGACGCCAAGGAGATCGAGGCGTCCAAGTACGACCTCGCCTACATCGCGCTCGACGGCACGATCGGCTGCATGGTCAACGGCGCCGGCCTCGCCATGGCGACGCTCGACATCATCAAGCTCTACGGCGAGGAGCCGGCGAACTTCCTCGATGTCGGCGGCGGCGCCTCGGAGGAGAAAGTCACGGCGGCGTTCAAGATCATCACCGCCGACCCGAACGTGAAGGGGATACTCGTCAACATCTTCGGCGGGATCATGAAGTGCGACGTGATCGCCAACGGCGTGATCGCGGCCGTGAAGGCGGTGGGCCTGCAGGTGCCGCTGGTGGTGCGCCTCGAGGGCACCAACGTCGAGCAGGGCAAGGCCATCATCCGCAATTCCGGCCTCAACGTCATCCCGGCGGACGACCTCGACGACGCCGCCCAGAAGATCGTCGCCGCCGTGAAGGGAGCCTGATCATGTCGGTGATGATCGACGCCAACACCAAGGTCATCTGCCAGGGCTTCACCGGCAAGAACGGGACCTTCCACTCCGAGCAGGCCATCGCGTACGGCACCAAGATGGTCGGCGGCACGTCGCCCGGTAAGGGCGGCTCCAGCCATCTCGGCCTGCCGGTCTTCGACACGGTCGCGGAGGCGCGCGAGGCCACCGGCGCCGAGGCCTCGGTGGTCTACGTGCCGCCGCCCGGTGCCGCCGACGCGATCTGCGAGGCGATCAGCGCCGAGGTGCCGCTGATCGTCTGCATCACGGAGGGCATCCCGGTGCTCGACATGGTGCGGGTGAAGCGGGCGCTGACGGGCTCGAAGTCGCGCCTCGTCGGGCCGAACTGCCCCGGCATCGTCACCGCCGGCGAGTCGAAGATCGGCATCATGCCGGCCAACATCTTCCGGCCCGGCTCGGTCGGCATCGTGTCCCGCTCGGGCACGCTGACCTACGAGGCGGTGTTCCAGACCTCCAATGCCGGCCTCGGCCAGACCACGGCGGTGGGCATCGGCGGCGACCCGGTGAAGGGCACCGAGTTCATCGACGTGCTGGAGCTGTTCCTCGCCGACCCGAAGACCGAGTCGATCGTGATGATCGGCGAGATCGGCGGCTCGGCCGAGGAGGAGGCGGCGCAGTTCCTCAAGGACGAAGCCAAGCGCGGGCGCAAGAAGCCGATGGTCGGCTTCATCGCCGGCCGCACGGCGCCTCCGGGCCGCCGCATGGGCCATGCCGGCGCGATCATCTCGGGCGGCAAGGGCGGCGCCGAGGACAAGATCGCCGCCATGGAGGCCGCGGGCATCCGCGTGTCGCCGTCGCCGGCCCGGCTGGGCTCGACGCTCGTCGAGGTGCTGAAGGGCTAAAGGCCCGCGCGCCTGCGTCGCGGCCATCGCAGGGCCGCGACGCCCATATCGGGCGTGCAGACGATCTCAGCGGGGCGGTCACCCGCCCCGTTTCGGTTCGAGGGCGCTCCGCCGCGCTGACGGGGAGCCCGGAGGGCAGGGGAGCCTGCCCGCGCGATCAGGATGGACGCACCATGGCACGCCAGGACGTGAACGAAGCGCTCCTCGAAACCTCGTTCCTGTACGGCGCCAACGCCGCCTACATCGAGGAATTGCAGGCGGCCTACGCCCGCAACCCGTCCTCGGTGGATCCGGAGTGGCAGACCTTCTTCAAGGGGCTCGGCGAGGACGAGACCCTGGTCGAGAAGAACGCCGCCGGCGCCTCCTGGGAGAAGCCGCACTGGCCGGTGCCGCTCAACGGCGAGCTGGTCTCGGCGCTCGACGGCAACTGGGGCGCCCTGGAGAAGGCGATCGGCGACAAGATCGTCGCGCGGGAAGCCAAGGAGCCCAAGCCCGGCAAGCCGCAGGACAGCGTCACCGCCACCACCGGCGTGTCGGTGGAGCAGGCGACCAAGGATTCGGTGCGGGCGATCATGCTGATCCGCTCCTACCGGATGCGCGGCCACCTGCACGCCAAGCTGGACCCGCTGGGGCTCGCGCCGCGGGGCGATCACGAGGAGCTGCACCCGCAGCATTACGGCTTCACCGAGGAGGCCGACTGGGACCGTCCGATCTTCCTCGACAACGTCCTCGGCCTGCAGTTCGGCACGATCCGCGAGATCGTCGGCATCCTGGAGCGGACCTACTGCCAGACCCTCGGCGTCGAGTTCATGCACATCTCGGATCCCGCCGAGAAGGCGTGGATCCAGGAGCGCATCGAGGGCAAGGACAAGGAGATCTCCTTCACCCCCGAGGGGCGCCGGGCGATCCTCAACAAGCTGATCGAGGCCGAGGGCTTCGAGAAGTTCCTCGACCTCAAGTACACCGGCACCAAGCGCTTCGGCCTCGACGGCAGCGAGGCGATGATCCCGGCGCTGGAGCAGATCATCAAGCGCGGCGGCGCGCTGGGCGTGCGCGAGATCGTGCTCGGCATGGCCCATCGCGGCCGGCTCAACGTGCTCACCAACGTGATGGCCAAGCCCTTCCGGGCGGTGTTCCACGAGTTCAAGGGCGGCTCGGCCTCCCCGGCCGAGGTCGAGGGCTCGGGCGACGTGAAGTACCACCTGGGCGCGTCCTCGGACCGCGCCTTCGACGGCAACAACGTCCACCTGTCGCTCACCGCCAATCCGTCCCACCTCGAGATCGTCGACCCGGTGGTGCTCGGAAAGGTCCGCGCCAAGCAGGACCAGTGGGCCAAGCCCAACATCGAGCGCCGCACGGTGCTGCCGCTCCTGATCCACGGCGACGCCGCCTTCGCGGGCCAGGGCGTGGTGGCGGAGTGCTTCGGCCTTTCGGGCCTGAAGGGCCACCGCACCGGCGGCTCGGTCCACTTCATCATCAACAACCAGATCGGCTTCACGACCGATCCGCGCTTCTCGCGCTCCTCGCCCTACCCGTCCGACGTCGCCAAGATGGTCGAGGCGCCGATCTTCCACTGCAACGGCGACGATCCGGAAGCCGTCACCTTCGCCGCCAAGGTCGCGGTGGAGTACCGGCAGAAGTTCGGCAAGCCGGTCGTGATCGACATGCTGTGCTACCGCCGCTTCGGCCACAACGAGGGCGACGAGCCGGCCTTCACCCAGCCGAAGATGTACCAGCGGATCCGCAAGCATCCCTCGGTGCTGGAGAGCTACGGCCGCAAGCTCGTCGAGAACGGCTCGGTGACCCAGGAGGCGCTCGACGCCCGCAAGGCCGAGTTCCGCGGGATGCTCGACAGCGAGCTCGACGTCGCCAACAACTACAAGGCGAACAAGGCCGACTGGCTCGACGGCCGCTGGTCCGGCGTGAAGGCCGTGCACGAGGACGTGGACGACCCGCGCCGCGGCCGCACCGCCGTGCCGGCCGGGACTCTGCAGGAGATCGGGCGCAGGATCACGCAGGCGCCGCCCGGCTTCCACCTGCACCGCACGATCCAGCGCTTCATGGACAACCGCGCCAAGGCGGTGGAGACGGGGGTCGGCATCGACTGGGCGACCGCCGAGGCCCTGGCCTTCGGGGCGACGCTCCTCGACGGCAACCGGGTCCGCCTGTCGGGTCAGGACGTGGAGCGCGGCACGTTCTCGCAGCGCCACGCGGTGGTGATCGACCAGGAGAACGAGCAGCGCTTCACGCCGCTCAACGCCATCCGCGAGGGGCAGGCCGCGATCGAGATCATCAACTCGATGCTCTCCGAGGAAGCGGTGCTCGGCTTCGAGTACGGCTACTCGCTCGCCGAGCCGAACGCCCTGGTCCTCTGGGAGGCCCAGTTCGGCGACTTCGCCAACGGCGCCCAGGTGGTGATCGACCAGTTCATCGCGTCCGGCGAGCGCAAGTGGCTGCGCATGTCGGGCCTCGTGCTGCTGCTGCCGCACGGCTACGAGGGCCAGGGGCCCGAGCATTCCTCGGCCCGCCTCGAGCGCTACCTCCAGGCCTGCGCCGAGGACAACATGCAGGTCGCCAACGTCACGACGCCGGCGAACTACTTCCACATCCTGCGCCGGCAGCTGAAGCGCGACTTCCGCAAGCCGCTGGTGCTGATGACGCCGAAGTCGCTGCTGCGCCACAAGCGCGCCGTGTCGAACCTCGACGCGCTCGCCGAGGGCTCGACCTTCCACCGCGTCCTCTGGGACGACGCCGAGGAGGAGGGCGCGCAGAACAAGCTCGTGCGCGACGACAAGATCCGCCGCGTCGTGCTGTGCTCCGGCAAGGTCTACTACGACCTGCTGGAGGAGCGGGAGAAGCGCGGCCTCAACGACATCTACCTGATGCGCGTCGAGCAGCTCTACCCGTTCCCCCTGAAGGCGCTGGCCAACGAGATGGCCCGGTTCCGCAACGCCGACGTGATCTGGTGCCAGGAGGAGCCCAAGAACATGGGCGCCTGGTCCTTCGTCGAGCCCTACCTCGAGTGGGTGCTCGGCCAGGCCGGCTCCGCGGTGAAGCGCGCCCGCTACGTCGGCCGTCCGGCCTCCGCCTCCACGGCGGTCGGCCAGATGTCGAAGCACCAGGCGCAGCTCCAGGCCTTCCTCAACGAGGCCCTGGCGGTCTGATCGTCCGGCCATGGCCTACTTCCTGCTCCGCCTGGAACCGCCCCGCCCGAGCTTCCCGTTCGACGCGACGGAGGCCGAGAAGGCGCTGTTCTCGGCGCATTCCGGCTACTGGATGGAGCAGGCGGCCGCCGGCATCGCCATCGCGGTCGGACCCGTCTTCGAGTCCGGCGGCACCTGGGGCCTCGCCCTGGTCGAGGCCGACGACGCGGCCCGGGCCGAGGCGCTCGGCGAAGCAGATCCCGTCCTGATGGCGCAGGCAGGCTTCCGGTACACCGTCTCGCCCGTTCCATCCCTGATCCTGCGGCGCTGACGTCGCGGCCCGACATCCAGAGGAGGCCCCCCGCGGGGCAGAAGAGAGCATGGCAACCGACATCCTCGTCCCGACCCTCGGCGAATCCGTGAGCGAGGCCACGATCGGCCGCTGGTTCAAGAAGCCCGGCGACACGGTCGCGGCCGACGAGCCGATCGTCGAGCTCGAGACCGACAAGGTCACCCTGGAGGTGAACGCCCCGGCGGCCGGCGAGCTCGGCGAGATCCTGGTCAAGGACGGCGAGACCGTGGAGCCCGGTGCCCTGCTCGGCTCGATCGTCGAGGCCGGAGCCGGCGGCGGCACGGCCAAGAAGGCCGCCCCGAAGGAGAGCGCCGAGACCAAGGCCGAGAGCCGGAGCGAGGCCCCGAAGGCCGCCGCGCCCGCGAAGGCCGAGGCCCCGGCCCAGGAATCGTCCGCCGGCTACGGCAACCACGGCGATGCCGCCGCCCCCGCGGCCCAGCAGCGCCCGGTCGGAGACAACGGCCCGGCGGTGGCCAAGCTCGCCCGGGAATCGGGTGTCGACCCGTCGTCGGTGAGCGGGTCCGGCAAGGACGGCCGCGTCACGAAGGGCGACATGCTCGGCGCCATCGCCAAGGGGCCGGCCCCGTCGGCGCCCGCCAAGGAGGCCCGTCCGCCCCTGCCGCGCGCCCCCTCGGCGCCGGACGACGCCGCGCGCGAGGAGCGCGTGCGCATGACGAAGCTGCGCCAGACCATCGCGCGCCGCCTGAAGGACGCGCAGGACACCGCGGCGATGCTGACGACGTTCAACGACGTCGACATGTCGGCCGTGATGGCGATGCGCAGCCAGTACAAGGATATCTTCGAGAAGAAGCACGGCACGAAGCTCGGCTTCATGGGCTTCTTCACCAAGGCGGTGATCGGCGCCCTCAAGGACGTGCCGGCGGTCAACGCCGAGATCGACGGGCAGGACCTCGTCTACAAGAACTACTACCACATCGGCATCGCGGTCGGCACCGATAAGGGTCTCGTCGTGCCGGTGGTGCGCGACGCCGACGACCTGTCGATCGCCGGCATTGAGAAGAAGATCGCCGGCTTCGGCAAGAAGGCCCGCGACGGCAAGCTCTCCATCGAGGAGATGCAGGGCGGCACCTTCACGATCACCAACGGCGGCATCTACGGCTCGCTGATGTCGACGCCGATCCTCAACGCGCCGCAGTCGGGCATCCTCGGCATGCACCGCATCGAGGAGCGCCCGGTGGTCCGCGCCGGCAAGATCGAGGCGCGGCCGATGATGTACCTCGCCCTGTCGTACGACCATCGCATCGTCGACGGTAAGGAGGCCGTGACCTTCCTGGTGCGGGTCAAGGAGGCGCTGGAGGATCCGGCGCGCCTCGTGCTGGACCTCTGAGGCAGCCATGTCGAGCGCTGAGAACAGGGTCGCGATCGTCACGGGCGGCAGCCGCGGCATCGGCCGCGCGGTGGCGCTCCTCCTAGCGGAGCGCGGCTACGCCGTCTGCCTGAGCTACGTGTCGGACGCCGCCGCCGCGCAGGGCGTGGTGGACGCGATCGCGGCCAAGGGCGGACGGGCGCTCGCCGTGAAGAGCGACGTCGGCAACGAGGCCGACGTCATCGCCCTGTTCAAGGCGGCCGACGGCCTCGGCCGCCTCGCGGCGCTCGTCAACAATGCCGGCGTGGTCGACGTGAAGTCTGACGTCGCCGACATGAGCGTCGCCCGCTTGCAGCGCATGATGACCACCAACGTGGTCGGCAGCTTCCTGTGCGCGCGGGAGGCGGTGCGGCGCATGTCGATCAAGCGCGGCGGGGCAGGGGGCGCGATCGTCAACCTGTCCTCGGTGGCGGCGCGCCTCGGCGGCCCCGGCCAGTTCGTGGACTACGCGGCCTCCAAGGGCGCCATCGACTCGCTGACGATCGGGCTTTCCCGCGAGGTCGCCGCCGACGGCATCCGCGTCAACGCGGTGGCGCCCGGCATCATCGCCACCGAGATCCACGCCAGCGGCGGCGAGCCGGACCGGGTCGAGCGTCTCGGCCCCGGCGTCCCGATGAAGCGGGCCGGCACCGCCGAGGAGGTGGCCGCACCGATCGTGTGGCTCCTCTCGGACGAGGCCTCCTACACCACGGGCGCCATCCTCGACATCGGCGGCGGCCGCTGAGGCCAAGCGCCACCTGACATTCCCTGCCCGTCTCGCACGCGGCACGACCGAGCGGAAGCGAAGCCTCATGTCCTACGATCTCGTCGTCATCGGCACCGGCCCCGGCGGCTACGTCTGCGCGATCCGCGCGGCGCAGCTCGGCCTGCGGACCGCGGTGGTCGAGAAGCGCGCGACGCACGGCGGCACCTGCCTCAATGTCGGCTGCATCCCGTCCAAGGCCCTGCTGCACGCGTCCGAGGCCTTCGAGGAGGCCAACACGCACTTCGCCGATCTCGGCATCGACGTCGGCACGCCGAAGCTCGACCTCAAGAAGATGATGGCCTTCAAGGCCGAGGGCGTCGCCGGCAACACCAAGGGCGTCGAGTTCCTGCTCAAGAAGAACAAGGTCGACACCTTCCACGGCACCGGCCGGATCGCCGGCGCCGGCCGCGTCGAGGTCATCGCCGAGGACGGCGGCAACCAGATGCTCGAGACGAAGAGCATCGTCATCGCGACCGGCTCGGACGTGGCGCGCCTGCCCGGCGTCACCATCGACGAGAAGGTCGTGGTCTCCTCCACCGGCGCCCTGGAACTCGACCGGGTGCCGAAGAAGCTCCTCGTCATCGGCGCCGGCGTGATCGGGCTGGAGCTGGGTTCCGTCTGGCGCCGGCTCGGCTCCGAGGTGACCGTGGTCGAGTATCTCGACCGGGTGCTGCCGGGCATGGACGGCGAGGTCGGCAAGCAGTTCCAGCGGATCCTGACCAAGCAGGGCATCGCCTTCAAGCTGTCCACCAAGGTGACGGGCGTCGAGGTCGGCAAGAAGGGCGGCGCGGCGGTCACGGTCGAGCCGGCCGCGGGCGGTACGGCGGAGACGCTGCAGGCCGACGTGGTCCTCGTCTGCATCGGCCGGACGCCCTACACGGAGGGCCTCGGCCTCGACACGGTCGGTGTCCAGCGGGACGACAAGGGCCGGATCCTCACCGATTCCCACTACGCCACCAACGTCACCGGCATCTACGCCATCGGCGACGTGATTGCCGGCCCGATGCTCGCCCACAAGGCCGAGGACGAGGGCGTAGCGATCGCCGAGATGCTGGCCGGCCAGTCCGGCCACGTGAATTACGGCGTCATCCCGAACGTGGTCTACACGTTCCCGGAGGTCGCCTCGGTCGGCAAGACCGAGGAGGAGTTGAAGAAGGACGGCGTGGCCTACAACGCCGGCAAATTCCCCTTCACGGCCAATGGCCGGGCCAAGGCGAACGGCACCACCGACGGGTTCGTGAAGGTGCTGGCCGACGCCCAGACCGACCGGGTACTCGGCGTGCACATCGTGGGCGCGGATGCCGGCAACCTGATCGCCGAGGTGGCGGTCGCGATGGAGTTCGGCGCCTCGTCGGAGGACATCGCCCGCACTTGCCACGCGCACCCGACGCTGACCGAGGCCGTCAAGGAAGCCGCGCTGGCGGTCAACAAGCGCGCCATCCACGTCTGACGGGCCAAGGCCCACGGCTGCGCAGATTGCTACCTCGGCGGGCTCGACCGCCTGCGCGAAGGCCCCCCTCTCCCGTGCGGGAAAGGGGGGCCTTCGCGTTCCGTCACACACCGCGCGCCTCGAACCTGACTGGCCCGCAGAGCGACGGCCCGGCGCGGGGTCAGGCGATCTTGCGCCTGGAATTCGGCAGGTCGGCGATCCGCAGCAGCGCGCTCGGCGCGGGCGGGGCCGTCAGGGCGTTCAGCAGATACGGCCGACGCAGGCCCAGCGCGTTGTGCAGGGCGAGGTCGATGTCGCGGGCGTAGAACGGCATCCGCAGCACGGCGTCGACGCCGAAGTAGCGGCCGGCCTGTGCGACGGGCTCCAGCTCGGACGTGGTCAGCAAGGTGATCCGGGTCGGGAGGCCGAGGGGCTGGATCTGACAGGCCAGTTCGAGCCCGTCGATGCCGCCGAGCTTCACGTCGATGAAGGCGAAGTCGTAGGCGGCGAGCTTCAGCTGCTTGAGGGCGTGGCGGCCGTCATCCGTCTCGTCGAGCTCGATCGCGAACCCGCTGCGCGCCACGACGCGGCTGATGGCCGACCGCCCGGCCGGAGTCGAGCAGGCGAGCAGGGCCCGGGTCGGTGCGCGACGGCGGGCATCCGCGTGGAGCAGCGGCTCGATATGGCTCGGGTCGAGGGGCGTCTTCAGGACTTCGTAGGCGCCGAGGCTCGTGGCGATCTCCTGCCAGTGCGGCAGCACGCGGGTCGCCACCAGCACCAGGCAGGGGGGCTCCGCACCCGCCCGGCGCGCGACGGCGACGGCTTCGGGGCCGCT
This sequence comes from Methylobacterium sp. UNC300MFChir4.1, assembly GCF_900110155.1. NCBI lineage: Bacteria > Pseudomonadati > Pseudomonadota > Alphaproteobacteria > Hyphomicrobiales > Methylobacteriaceae > Methylobacterium > Methylobacterium sp. UNC300MFChir4.1. Next base: position 134,866 of record NZ_FOCS01000015.1, read on the forward strand.
GAGATCGTCGAGCTGCATTCCCACGAAGGCCAGGGTGGGACGGTGGCGGAGGAGGATGTCGCAGAGCGCCTGACCCGAGGTCGCCTCATCGATCACCGCGCTGGGATCGAATCGCAGGACGATCTCTCTCAGGGAGACGCGGCGGCCCGGATCGCAATCCGCGATTACGACACGTGCCGGCGCCCTCCCATCCTGAAGATCCATGACGCCCGCCCAACCCCATCCCGTTCGTTGCCCATATTGGCTGAAGATCGTGACGAAGCTCTTAAAGAGCGGGATTCTGCACTGGGCGAACCGGAAGACGCGCCTATAGACGATGATGAAGGCTCTCGAAGTCGAAGTTTTTAGCAATCTTGCTCAATGGCCAGCCCGCGGATGGGCCGCCGCGTAGGCACTCATGAGGCGGGCGGCGTCGACCTGCGTGTAGAGCTGCGTCGTGGAGAGCGAGGCGTGGCCCAGGAGTTCCTGGATCGCCCGGAGTTCGCCCTGGCGCGCCAGGAGATGGGTTGCGAAGGAATGCCGCAGGGCGTGCGGTGTGGCGCTCTCGGGCAGGCCCAGGGCGCCGCGGGCGCGCGCGACCGTGTACTGGATGATGCGCGGCGAGAGCGGGCCGCCCCGGGCACCGAGAAACAGCGGTCCCTCCGGCGGCAGCGGCAGGGGACAGGCGGCGACGTAGTCCGCCACGGCCTGCGCCACGACGGGCAGGATCGGCACCATGCGCTGCTTGCCGCCCTTGCCGAGCACGGTCACCTGATCGACCCCGGGCAGGGGTGCGTCGCGGCGGGTCAGGCCCAGGGCCTCGGAGATGCGCAGCCCCGCGCCGTAGAGCAGCGCCAGCACGGCGGCGTCCCGGGCGAGGACCCAGGGCTCCCGCTCCTCGCCGGCGCGGATCGCGGTATCGGTCAGCGCCACCGCGGCGGAGACGGGCAGGGGACGGGGAAGCCGCCGCGGGACCTTGGGCGAGCGCACACCGCCCAGGGCCGAGACGGTGCCGAAGCCCTCCCGCTCGAGGAAGCGCGCGAAGGAGCGCAGACCCGCCAGCATGCGCATCAGCGAGCGCCCGGAGACCTCGTCGGCCCGGCGCGCGGCCATGAAGCCACGGATGTCCCGCACCTTGAGCCCGATCAGCATCGGGATCGTCGGCGTCCCCTGACGGGACGCGAGGTGGTGGAGGAACTGCCGGAGGTCGCGCCCGTACGCCTCGACGGTGTTGGACGACATCCGCCGCTCCCGCGCCAGCGCCTCGATCCAGGCGAGGACGGCGTCGCGGAGGCGGGCGTCCCCCGGAAACAGCAGCCGGTCGCCCTGGGTCTCACGGGTGCTCGCATGCGTGCTCATGGCGACACTCGACCGGATCCTCCTTGCCGGGAGCTTAATGCCGGTCGCGGTCCGTCCTCGGCGCCGGGCTCGTCCCGCGCGGCGCGCCGTGCCAAGCTGACGCGATGACCCTCCTCGCCTACGCGGCCGCTGCCCTCGCCGAGATCGCCGGCTGCTTCGCGTTCTGGGCCTGGCTGCGGCTCGGGCGGTCGGCCTGGTGGGCGCTGCCGGGCCTCGCCTCGCTGGCGGCCTTCGCGGTCCTCCTGACCCTCGTGGACAGCCCCGCGGCGGGGCGCGCCTTCGCGGCCTACGGCGGCGTCTACGTCGCGGCCTCGGTCCTGTGGCTGTGGCTCGCGGAGGGTCAGCGGCCCGACCGGTGGGACCTCGCGGGCAGCGCGGTCTGCCTCGCCGGAACGGCGCTGATCCTCCTCGGTCGCCGGGGGTGAGCTCGACCCGGCACCGTGCCGGGCCGGCCACGGCCGACCGCTTCCGCGCCCGGAACCTTGGTGAAACCAAGCGTTCACGATACGTACGGCAGCCTCGGGCCGTTCACCGAGCCGTGGAGCCCCATGACCAGCGCCGTCCGCATTCTCGGGATCGACCCCGGACTCCGCCGCACCGGCTGGGGCCTGATCACCGCGCAGGGCACGAAGCTCACCTACGGCGATTGCGGGGTCGTGACCTCGGACGGGGAGCTTCCGCTGGCCCTGCGGCTGCGGGAGCTGTTCGAGGGGATCGGCCGCGTCGTCGAGGCCGTTCGGCCCGACGAGGTCGCCGTGGAGGAGACCTTCGTCAACAAGGACGCCCAGGCGACGCTCAAGCTGGGCCATGCGCGGGCGATGGCGCTGCTCGTGCCGGCCCTCGCCGGACTGCCGGTGTTCGAGTACGCCCCCAACCTCATCAAGAAGACCGTCGCGGGCTCTGGCCACGCCGAGAAGGTGCAGATCCAGGCGATGGTCCGCTTCCTTCTGCCGAAGGCCGAGTTCCGCGTCGCGGACGCCGCCGACGCGCTGGCCATCGCGATCACCCATGCCAGTCACCGGGACGCCCACGCCCTGCGGCAGGCGCATCTGCCGGGGGGCAAGCGCCGCTCGCTCACCGGTCAGGCGGCCGCGGGACAAGGGCTCGCAGGGAAGGGCTTCTCGGCCGCCGCGGCCGCGCGCATCGAGGCCGCGCTGGCGAAACAAGGTTGACGGGATCGGGAAGAACTTGGTGGGGGAAGTAGGACTCGAACCTACGAAGCTTACGCAGCGGATTTACAGTCCGCCCCCTTTGCCGCTCGGGACATTCCCCCAAGGCGGGCATCGCCCGCGGCGCCCTTATGGTGAGGGGTGGGCCGGGTGTCAACGCTTATGGTGGACCGATCCGTCTCGCCGGACGCGGCAATCGTGGAGAGCGGGGCGGTTTCGCTCGGCGTCGCCGCGATCCGGGCGGCCGCGCTTGCAGAGTCGACCCTCTTCCGGCCTCGCGGTGCCCGCGGCTCCGCCATTGGGACGAAAACGCGAACGTTCCGCGACTCCGGGGATTCACAAAGGAATCCGGATCGGCCACGGTGTGGCGATGTCGCCCTGCTTCGCCGGCCCTTGACCCGTCCCGCCCCGTCCCTGCGGTCGCACCAGCGCACGCTGATGGCCCTGGTCGCGGCCATGGCGAGCGGGGAGGCGGCTCATGTCCGGAAGATCCTGGCGGCGGTCACGCCGGGCGGGGGCAAGTCGCTGCTGCCGGTCATCGCCGCGCACCGGCTGATCGAGGTGGGGCTCGTCGAGCGCGTGGTCTGGGTGGTGCCGCGGGATTCCCTGCGGCTGCAGGCCGAGGAAGCCTTCGCCGACCCGCTGTGGCGCGCGGCCTTCGGGCACGCCCTCAGCGTCCGGGCCGCCGACAACGAGCGCGACCCGGCGCGGGGTCTGGCCGGCTACGTCACCACCTATCAGGCGGTCGCCGCCGCCCCGGCGCTCCACCTCGCGGAGGCGCGGGCGCACCGCACCCTGCTGGTGGTCGACGAGGTTCATCACCTGCCGGTCCCCGGTCGCCCGGGCGCCGACGAAGCCTCCGCGGAGGATGCCGAGGCGGGGGCGTGGTCCCGCGCGATGCTGCCCGTCATGGAGGCGGCGACCGTGCGCCTGTACCTGTCCGGGACGCTGGAGCGGGCGGACGGGCGGCGGATTCTCGGACTGCCCTACCAGCCCGCCGCGCCCGGCCGTGGACCGGAACTCGACCTCGACGCGACCGGCCTCGCGGTCATCGGCTACTCGCGGGCGCAGGCGCTGGCCGAGCGGGCGGTGCTGCCGGTGACGTTCGGCGCCCTCGACGGCGAGGCGAGCTGGCTGGAGGGCGGCCGGATCGCCGGCGACAGCCCGCGCGTCGGGCCGCACCGGCTCGGCGCGGGCGCGGTCCGGATCACCACCCGGCCGGCGCTGTTCACCGCCCTGCGGACCGGCTTCGCCCGCGACCTTCTGAGCGAGGCGTTCTTCGCCACGAAGCGCCTGCGCGCCCGGCGCCGGGCGGAGCGCGATCTCCCGCCCGGCGAACCGGCCCGGGGGCTCGGCAAGCTCCTCGTGGTGGCGCCCGATCAGGCGAGCGCGCGGGCCTATCTCGCGACCCTGCGCGACTGGATGCCGGCCGGGCAGGGCGCGCGCGATGTCCGTCTCGCGACCTCCGGCCAGGGCGACGCCCACGCGGCTCTGGCAGCGTTCCGGCTCACGCCGGAACCGGCCGTGCTGGTGACGGTGGCGATGGCGTACGAGGGGCTCGACGCCCCGGAGGTCGCGGTGGTCGCGGCCCTGACCCATATCCGCTCCCGGCCCTGGCTCGAGCAGATGCTCGCCCGGGCCACCCGGGTCGATCCCCATGCCGGCCCCTACGACGGGCAGCAGGCGCTGATCTTCCACCCCGACGACCCGCTCTTCGCGCGGTTCCGCCTCGAACTCGAGACCGAGCAGGGCAGCAGCGTCCGGCCGCCCCGCGAGCGGCCGGCGAGCGCCGTCGTGCCGGAGCGGACCCGCTGGCGCGACGACGAGCCGGGCGGGATCACGCCCCTGGAGAGCAACGCGATCGGGATGCGCTACGCCCTGCTGCGCCCGCGCCTCCCCGAACCGGTTCCCGCGGCGCCCGCGCCCGAACCGCCCTCCGTCACCGAGCGGACGCTGCGCCAGCGGCTCGCTGCCGTGGTTGCGTCCCAGGCTGTGGAGGACGAGACCTCGCTGCGCGTGCCCCGCGGCGGCAACCTCGCCCACCGCTACAACGCCGTTCTCAAGCGGGTGCTCGGCAAGGGCCGCGCGACCATGACCCTCCCGGAGTTGGAGGCGGCCCTGTCCTGGCTCGAGCGAAACCGCCTCTCCGACCATCTCGACCGCCTCGACGGCGATGCCCGCTACGCGTGGTCGGCCCGGCAGCGCCGCGGGCGCTGGCAGCCGGAGCGCGCCGCCGGCCGCTGAAACGCCCGGGAAGGAGACAGCCGTGACCGAGAGCCTCCCCGCCGCCTTCGCCGCGACACTCGCCGCGTCCGAGCCGCCGAGCGTCTGGGACGCCCCGCTCGCCGCGCTCTGGTGGCTCGCCCGGGACGCGTCCGGCCCGGCCTCCGCCGCCTGGGAGCGGGCGCACCGCCTCGTCCAGGACGCCGGCGGGTCCGACGCGGCCTGGGTCCACGCCCATCTCCACCGGGTCGAGGGCGACGACGGCAACGCGCGCTACTGGTACGCCCGCGCGGGCCGCCCGGTCCCGGACGGCACGCTCGCGGAGGAGCGGGCCGCGCTCGTCCTCGCCCTCTGGCCGAGGTCGTGATCGCTCCGGGCCGCGCCGCGCCGACCGTCCCGAGCCTGCCGAATCGCGGAACGCCAAGGCTCACAGCCAGTTGAATGGCCGCCCGACGCGGAGATCGGGCCTCGATTATCGGAGCGGATCCATGAGCCTCCTCGGCAGCATCGTCAGCAAGATCCTCCATCCGTTCGGTGGCGGCACCGCGGACGCCGCGCCCGCGCCCAACGCCGGCTCCGGCGGCTCGGCCGGCACGAGCACGCCCTCCACGTCGGCCCCCGGCACGGCCGGCGGCAGCGAGCCGGTGGACGTCGCGGCGGTGCTCACCGGCCTTGCCGAGAAGAACCCGCAGACGCTCGACTGGCGGCACTCGATCGTCGACCTGATGAAGCTGCTGGGCCTCGATTCCGGCCTCGCCGCGCGCAAGCAGCTCGCCGACGAGCTCCACTACACCGGCGACAAGGACGATTCGGCCAGCATGAACATCTGGCTGCACAAGCAGGTCATGCAGAAGCTCGCCGAGAACGGCGGCAAGGTTCCGGACGATCTGAAGCACTAGGTCATCGAGTCCGGGATCGACGAGGCTCGCCGCGGACGGTCTCGACCGGCGCCGCGGCGAGATCGCTTCTTGACCACGTCGTGCGCCGGCGGTGCGCACCGGCGGCGACACTTGCGGAGGGGGCCTTGCGGCGCCTCCGTGTTTATCGGTCACATGACCCGCGTCACGCAGCGCCGAATCAGGCGGCGCCGAGGAGCGAACGGTCATGGAGACCCCGACCGGGGACCACAGCGGCGCCTTCGAGGCGTCCCCGCTCGCCGCGATCGCCGCGGCGGTCGCCCGCGGTGACGTCGCGCGCATCGCCGCGCTGGCGCCCGGCCTGGATCTCTCCGTCCGCGGCGGCCGGAACCTCACCCTGCTCGAATGGGCGATCTGGAACGCGCGGCCGCGCGCGCTGTCGGCCCTGCTCGACGCGGGGGCGGACCCGTCTGTGCCGGGGCTCGATCAGGAGACCGCGCTGCACATGGCGGCGATGGTCGAGGATCCGACCTACCTGGAGATCCTGCTGCGCCACGGCGCGCCGGTCGACCCGGTGAGCCCGCGGGGTCAGTGGACGCCGCTGTTCCGCGCCGTACAGAACCGGCGCGAGGCGCATATCGGGCTGCTGCTGCGGGCCGGCGCGGACCCGAACTGGGTCGACGCCACCGGCAACTCGCTGCTCCACGTGGCGGCACAGGTCGGCGCGGCCAATCCCTGGGTGCTGAGGCTGCTCGAGGCCGGGATCGACCCGGCCCTGCGCAACGCGCAGCAGAAGACCTTTCAGCCGTACTTCTTCATCACCCCCGAGCGCCTGCTCAACGCTTCCGGGCGCGAGACCCGCGCGGCGGTCCGCGCGTGGCTCGCCCGCAGCGGCATCCCGGCGGATCCGGAACGCTGACGGAGTCCCGGCCGGGATCCGCGTCAGCGCCCGGTGCGGACCCGGGTCCAGAGGCGGGTGACGAAGCGCTGGGTGCGGTCGTCCCAGGCCGTGTTGATGGACAGGCGCTGCATCGTCGCCTCGTCCGGGTAGATGCCGGGATTGCTCAGGATCTCGGGCTTCACGAACTTCTTCGCCGCGAGGTTGCCGCTGGCGTAAGAGACGAAGTTGGTGTTGGCCGCCGCCACCTCGGGCCGCATCATGTAGTCGATGAAGGCCAGCGCCTCGGCCGGGTGGGCGGCATCCTTCGGGATCGCGAAGGTGTCGAACCACATCAGGGCGCCTTCCTTGGGCACGACGTAGGCGATGTCGATCCCGTTCTTGGCCTCCTCGGCCCGGCGCTTGGCCTGCATGATGTCGCCCGAATAGCCGACGGCCAGGCAGATATCGCCATTGGCCAGCGCCTGGATGTATTCCGACGAGTGGAACTTCCGCACGGCGCCGCGCACCTTGTAGAGGGCGTCGGTCACCAGGGTCATGTCGTCCCAGCGCTTGGAATCCGCCTTGGCGCCGAAGGCCGGGAGCATGCTGGGGATCAGGTCCTCGGGGCTGTCGAGCACCATGATCCCGCACTCCTTCAGCTTGTTGGCCGAAGCGGGATTGAGGACGACGGACCACGAATTGACCGCCGCGCCGGCGCCCAGGCGCTCGCGCACCGCGGCGACGTTGTAGCCGATGCCGGTCGTGCCCCACATGTAGTCGACGGCGTAGGTGTTGCCGGGATCGTAGGCCGCCAGCCGGCTGGTCACCTCGGGCCAGAGATTGCCGAGGTTCTTCAGCTTCGACTTGTCGAGGGGCAGGAACGCGCCGGCCCGGATCAGCCGCTGCAGGTACGGTCCCGACGGCACGACGATGTCGTAGCCCGACCGGCCCGCGAGCAGCTTGGTCTCCAGGATCTCGTTGTTGTCGTAGGTGTCGTAGACGACCTTGATCCCGGTCTCGCGGGTGAAGGCCTCGAGCACCTGCGGGTCGATATAGTCCGACCAGTTGTAGATGTTGACGACCCGCTCCTCGGCGGCCGGTGCCGGCCGCACGAGGGGCAGGACCGCCAGGAGCCCTCCCGCGAGGACGGCCGCGGCCGCCGCCAGGACGGTCCGACGCGGGCCGATCACCGGCTCCTCGCGGCCACGATCACGATCTCGACCAGGTACTCCGGCGCGGCGAGCTTGGCCTCGACGGTGGCGCGGGCCGGCGCGTTCTCCGGAGACACCCAGGCGTCCCAGGCGGCGTTCATCTCCGCGAACGTCGCGATGTCGGCGAGGTAGATGGTGGCCGAGAGGATCCGCGCCTTGTCGCTGCCGGCCGCGGCGAGCAGCCGGTCGATCTCCGACAGGATCTGCTGGGTCTGGATCGTGACCCCGGTGCCGACCGTGTCGGACGCGACCTGCCCGGCGAGGTAGACCATGTCGCCGAAGGTGACGGCCTGCGACATCCGCTTGCCCGGCTCGATCCGCTGAATGTCCATACCCGTCTCCACATCCTCGAGAACCGGCGTATCTGCCGCCGCACCGGCCCGGCCGTAAAGGGCCGCGCGCGCACGCGCCGCGGGAACCCGAGGAAAATCGTCATCGGCGGTCGGGGTGCGGGCAACCGTCGCGGGCCTCGAAGCGTTCTGCCGCCATCGACAATCACGCCTTGGGGTCAGTCATGGGTATTCTCTGGACCATCATCATCGGGTTTCTCGCCGGCGTCATCGCCAAGTTCCTCATGCCGGGCCCGAACGAGCCCGCCGGCTTCATCCTGACCACGATCCTCGGCATCGTCGGCGCCTTCGTGGCGACCTTCCTGGGCCAGGCGATCGGCTGGTACGGGCCGAACCAGGGCGCGGGCTTCATCGGCGCCATCGTGGGGGCCGTGGTCGTGCTGTTCATCTACGGCCTGATCGCCGGCCGCCGCACCACCACCTACTGACCAGTCCGGCAGGTCCGGATACGACGAGGGGCGCCCCGCGGGGCGCCCCTTTTTTTTGACCGACGCATTCCGGTAGCGAGTCTCAACACAGCGCTCTCCGTCATCACGAGCGCAGCGACGTGACCCAGGGCAGCGCGACGATGTCGAACGTCGCGCTGCCTGGATTGCTTCGCTGCGCTCGCAAAGACGGAGGCGCCGAAGCCCTCCGAGGGCTGAGGCTCAGAGATGCTCGGACGCGGCCTTCACGGCGCAGTGGCCGGTGGCGCCGCGCACGGCGAGGCCCACGCCGACCACGAGGGCCAGCAGGCTCAGGAGCTTGTTGGGACGGGGCTGCGCGGCGGCGGCGGCGATGCCGAGGCCCAGCGCCACCGAGACGGCGCGCTCCGTCGTCGACAGGTTCGGCTGCCCGCTGAAGATGTCGTGCATCATGTCGTTGGCCATGAGGGTCTCCGATTGGGAAGTCGCGGGGGAACGCGGCATCCGGCGCCCCGTTCCCGGCCGACGACCGGTGTGACCCGACCTCGACGGGGCAACAAAAAGGGCGCGGCCCCGGAGGACCGCGCCCGTCTAAGAGATCCCCGCCGACCGAGGCCGGCGCGGGCGTCCCGCGTGCTTACTCGCCGGCCTCGCGGCGGCGCTCGCCACGGTGGCGGCCGCCCTCGCGGGGCTCGCGCGGCTCGTCGCCGCGCTCGGCCCGGTCGGCGTCGCGCTGAGCCTTCACCTTCTCGGTGATGTCCTCGCCGGTCTGCTGGTCGACGACCTTCATGGACAGGCGGATCTTGCCGCGGTCGTCCTGACCGAGGAACTTCACCTTGACCTTGTCGCCTTCCTTGACGACGTCCGTCACCTTGGCGACCCGGTTCGCGGCGAGCTCCGAGATGTGGACGAGGCCGTCCTTGGCGCCGAAGAAGTTCACGAAGGCGCCGAACTCCATGCACTTCACGATCGTGCCGTCGTAGATCACGCCGACCTCCGGCTCCGCCACGATCGAGCGGATCCAGTTGTAGGCCGCCTTGATCGCCTTGCCGTCAGCCGAGGCGATCTTCACGACGCCCGTGTCCTCGATGTTGATCTTGGCGCCGGTCTTCTCGACGATCTCGCGGATCACCTTGCCGCCGGTGCCGATCACGTCGCGGATCTTGTCCGTCGGGATCTGCATCGTCTCGATGCGCGGCGCGTACTCGCCGAGCTCCGGACGGGCCGCCGTCAGCGCCTTGGCCATCTCGGCCAGGATGTGGGCGCGGCCGTCCTTCGCCTGGGCGAGGGCGATCTTCATGATCTCCTCGGTGATGCCGGCGATCTTGATGTCCATCTGGAGCGAGGTCACGCCCTCGTCCGTGCCGGCCACCTTGAAGTCCATGTCGCCGAGGTGATCCTCGTCGCCGAGGATGTCGGACAGGACCGCGAAGCGCTCACCCTCGAGGATGAGGCCCATGGCGATGCCCGCCACCGGACGGCGCAGCGGCACGCCGGCATCCATCAGCGACAGCGAGCCGCCGCAGACCGAGGCCATCGAGGACGAGCCGTTGGACTCGGTGATCTCCGACACGACGCGGATCGTGTACGGGAACTCGTGGGCCGGCGGCAGGACCGGGCGGATCGCCCGCCAGGCGAGCTTGCCGTGGCCGATCTCGCGGCGGCCCGGCGAGCCCATCCGGCCGGTCTCACCGACCGAATAGGGAGGGAAGTTGTAGTGGAGCAGGAAGCGCTCCTTGTAGGTGCCTTCCAGCGCGTCGATGAACTGCTCGTCCTCGCCGGTGCCCAGCGTCGCCACGACGAGCGCCTGGGTCTCGCCGCGGGTGAACAGGGCCGAGCCGTGGGCGCGGGGCAGCACGCCGACCTCGGAGAGGATCGAGCGGACCGTCTTCACGTCGCGGCCGTCGATGCGGGCGCCGCTGTCGAGGATGTTCCAGCGGACCACCTTCGACTGGGCCTCCTTGAAGGCGGCCTTGACCTTCTCGGCCGGGAACTTCTCGGCGCCCTCGGGGCAGAGGGCGGCCATCACCTTCGCCTTCACGGCGTCGACGGCGGCGTAGCGCTCCTGCTTGACGGTCTTGGTGTAGGCGGCGCGGAGCTCCGCCTCGCAGACCTCCAGGACGGCCTTCTCGACGTCGGCGTTCTCGGGGGCCTTGAAGTCGCGCGGCTCCTTGGCGGCCTTCTCGGCGAGGCGGATGATCGCCTCGATCACCGGCTGGAAGTGCTTGTGGCCGAACATCACGGCGCCGAGCATCACGTCTTCGGAGAGCTCCTTGGCCTCCGACTCGACCATCAGCACCGCGTCCTGCGTGCCGGCGACGACGAGGTCGAGGCTCGACTCTTCCTTGGTCTCGGTGACCAGCGGGTTCAGCCGGTAGCCGCCGTTGATGTAGCCGACGCGGGCGCCGCCGATCGGGCCCATGAACGGCACGCCCGAGATGGTCAGGGCCGCGGAGGCCGCGACCATCGCGACGATGTCGGGATCGTTCTCGAGATCGTGGGTCAGGACGGTGACGACGACCTGCGTGTCGTTGCGCCAGCCGTCGATGAAGAGCGGGCGGATCGGGCGGTCGATGAGGCGGGAGACCAGAGTCTCCTTCTCGGAGGGACGGCCCTCGCGCTTGAAGTAGCCGCCCGGGATGCGGCCGGCGGCGTAGGCGCGCTCCTGGTAGTTCACGGTGAGCGGCATGAAGTCGATGCCGGGCTTCGGCTCCTTGGCGGCGACCACGGTCGCGAGCACCGAGGTCTCACCGTAAGTGGCGATGACGGCGCCGTCGGCCTGGCGCGCGACCTTGCCGGTCTCCAAGACGAGCTTGCGGTCGCCCCACATCAGCTCTTCGCGTTGAACGTCGAACATTCTCAATCTCTTCCTTGCCTGCGGCGGGCCCAAGCCCGGCGCCGCCCGGGGGCAAGACGGCGAGACACTGCGCCCGATAACGCTCGGCGAAGTGTCTCGCGATCCTGCCCCAACGCTGGCGCCTCGAAGCGGCCCGCTTGACGGACGGCCGGACCCATTCCGGCAGCCCGCGATGATGAAACGCGGCCCCGGGCCGGGCCCGGAACCGCGCGAGACGTGCCTTAGCGGCGGATGCCGAGACGCTCGATGAGGGCGCGGTAGCGGGCCTCATCCTTGCGCTTGACGTAGTCGAGCAGCGAGCGGCGCTGCGAGACCAGCTTCAGGAGGCCGCGGCGGGAATGGTTGTCCTTGCCGTGGGTCTTGAAGTGGCCGGTGAGGTTGGTGATCCGCTCGGTGAGGATCGCCACCTGGACCTCGGGGGACCCGGTGTCCTTGGCGTCCTTGCGGTGTTCCTTGATGAGCGCGGTCTTGCGCTCTGCCGTGATCGACATCGCGTGCCTTTCGGGTTGTGCTGGTCGGATGCGGCGCCCCAAACGGGCGCGCGCGGGCTCGGCGTTCGGCCGGTGCCGGGATGTCGTCCAGCACGGTCACAGCGCCAAGCGGCTCAAGCCCCGCCCGGCAACCCGGGTCGAGGCCGCGCGATCCATACACGAAACCGACGGTTATGCCAGTCCCGAGCCGGGCGGGCCGCAGCGGTGGCGCGTCGCGGCTGTCCGGGCCCGTCCAAAGAACGGTTAACGCCGCCGTGCTACCCGGAACCGCTCACGCGACGCGGCCCGGCGATGAACGGCACCTTCTCGGATGCGTGCGGCGTCGCCGTCGCGACGCTGCTCGGTATCCCCCTCGTTCTCGTGCCGGGCTATGCCCTGGGCGGCCTGACCGGCATCCTCGGGTTCCGCACGCTCGCGCCCGGCGACCGTCTCCTGTGCGGGGCGCTCCTCGGGATCGGGCTGCTGCCGGCCCTCGACAGCCTACTGATCCAGGCGGGCGGCGTCCCGGTCGCGGCCCTCGCGACCGGCACCCTCGGGCTCGCCGCGCTGCGGCCGGTCGCGCGGAGCCTGCGCGAGTCCCTCGACCGGGCGGCGCTCGCCCTCGCGCTGCTCTGGCTCGGCGTCGTGGCCTACGCGCTGATCGACGTCGATACCGGCACCGCCCTCTACCGGCCCGTGACGATCATCGACCTCGTCAAGCACGCCGCCCTGACCCGCGCGATCGTGGAGCACGGATTACCGCCGGTGGACCCGTTCTTCGCCCGGCCCGAGCGGGCGGGCTACTATTACGGCTTCTACACGCTCACCGCCCTGGTCGACTGGGCGGGCGGACGGCTGGTCGACGGGCGGACCGCCTTCGCGGGCATGGCCTTCTGGACCGGCCTCGCGCTCCTCGGCCTGATCGACCGTCTGCTCGCGGCGACCGGACTCGTCGCGGACGCCGCGCCCCGGCTCGTGCGCCGCGCGGTGCTGCTGCTGCTGCCGGCCGGAAGCCTCGACATCCTGCTGGTCCTCGCCGACCGGACGACGTCCGGGACCTGGCTGCCGGTTCCGGAATGGCTGAACGAGCAGGTCCTCAACTGGCCGGCCTCGCTGGTCTGGGTGCCGCACCACGTCGCCGGCGCCCTGGCCGGGTGGCTCGGACTCCTGGCCCTGGCGGAGGTCGCGGACCGGACACGGCCGGACAGGCGCGCGGAGGCGGCGGCGATCGGCGTCGCGGCACTCGCCTTTGCGGCCTGCGCGGGCCTGTCCGTCTGGGTCTGCCTCGGCACGGCGGGTGCGGCCGGTGCCTGGCTGGTGCTGCTCGGCCTGGAGCGCCGCTGGCGCGCCGCAGCCCGGCTGGCAGTTGCCGGCCTGCTCAGCGCCGCGCTGGCCGCCCCCTACCTGCTGAGCGTCCTGGCCAACCGGACCGACGGCGGCGCGCCGATCCGGTTCTCGATCCGACGATTCGGGCCGCTCGACGGCCTCGTCGACGAGCCGGCCCTGAGCGCGCTCCGCCTGATCCTCCTGCCGCTGAACTATTACACGGCCCTGGGGGTCTGCGCCGCCGGTGCGCTGCTGTTCTGGCGCCTCGTGCTCCGCCGGGAGGCGCACGGGCGCGAGGCCGGACGCCTGCTCACGCTCTGCGCCGCGGCGAGCCTGCTCCTCGGCGGCGTCCTGCGCTCGGCGATCCTCAACAACGACCTCGGCGCGCGCGTGGTCCTGCTCGCGCAGGTCGCGACCCTGGTCTGGACCGTGGTGGCCCTGACCCGCCTGAGCGAGGCGCGGCGGCTCCGGATCCCCGGTCTCCTCGCCGCGCTGCTGATCCTCGGCTACGCGACGACCCTCTACGGCTTCGTCGGGATGCGCGCCTATCCCGCCTCGGACCGGCCCGCCTTCGCCCGCCTCGCCGGCCGTCCCGATATCGACCGGGCGCTGCGCGCGGCCTACGCCTGGGCGGGCACGCACCTGCCCCGGGACCTGGTGCTGCAGCAGTCGCCGGTGCCGCACCGGGTGTTCGATTTCGGGCTCTACGGCCTCCAGCCGACGGGGGTGGCCGACGCGGAGGCGCGCCTGTTCGGCGCCCCGCCGGACGCCGTGGCGTCGCGGCTCGCCGACGTCGCGCCGGTCTTCCGCGACCGCCTGGACGGCGCCGAGGTGCGGCGGCGCGCCGAAGCGGCCGGGATCGGCGCCCTGGTCGTCACCGCGCAGGACGCCCCCTGGAGCAGCCCCGATTTCTGGGTCTGGCGCAGCCCCGCGGTCTACGCCGATCCGCTCGTCCGGATCCTGCGGGTCCAGGATCTCCGTGGAGGATCTCCGTGACTGAACCCAGTCCCGCGGCACCCACCCGCCCGCGCGCCGGGCAGGCCCTGCGCTGGCTCTGCGCCCAGGCGCTGCTGCAGGCCGGCGCCGTCGTCGTCGGCTTCGCCTGCTTCGTGCTGCTGTTCCAGACGGATCTGTGGTCCGGCGTGACGATCCTGTTCTACCGCGGACTGATCCTGCTCGCGGTCGCCTTCCTGCTGACCCTGGCGGTCACGGCGGCGCTGGCCGGGCTCGGCCGGGCCTGGGGATTGCGCCGACGGGACGCCCTCGGCGCCTGCGTCCTGTCGCTGTCCCTGAACCTCAGCGCCTTCGTGATCCTGCCGGTGACGGTCGACCGGTCGATCAGCGTGTTCCTGCTCGGCCAGATGGCTGCCCATCCCGGGGAGCGCTTCACGCCTGAGCGCGCGCAGGCGGTGTTCGAGCGGGTCTACCTCGGCGAGTTCCGGCAGATGGAGCGGCGCTTGGCCGAGCAGCAGGCCTCCGGCAACGTCGCGCGAGCGGGTGACGGCTACGTCATCACCCCGCAGGGCAGCGCCTTCATCCGCTTCTGCGGCCTCGTCGCCCGGGCGTTCCGGACCGACACCCGGATGATCGCCGCCGCACCGTCCCCGCCCGGCGGGGGCGACCCGGAAGCGCGCGGCGGGGCCCCTGAACCCGATCCCGTGGGCGCGGTGCGGCGGTAGGCTGTATCGACTCGGGACGAGGACGGTGCGGCGCCGGTCCGGGCGGTTCCGCGGAGGCCGCCGTCCGGGCATGAAAAGTGCCGGGTGACGATCCGGGCGAGGGAGAACGGACGCGATGGCGGAGTCCGCGGTGACCACGGGTGAACGGGCGAGCGCGGGGCGCGGACTCGCCCGGAGCCTCACCGCGCCGGGCCTCGTCGCCATCGGCCTCGGCGCCACGATCGGCGCCGGCATCTTCGTGCTCACCGGGACGGCGGCGGCGCAGTACGCGGGCCCGGCGCTCAGCCTCTCCTTCGTGATCGGCGGCGTCGCCTGCGGCCTCGTCGGCCTGTGCTACGCCGAGTTGGCCGCCATGATCCCCGAGCCGGGATCGACCTACACCTACACCCGCGCGAGCCTCGGGCGGCTTCCCGCCTGGATCATCGGCTGGGACCTCGTCCTCGAGTTCGCCGTGGCGGCGGCGACCGTGGCGGTGGGCTGGTCGGGCTACGCGCAGTCCCTCGCGGCGGAGTTCGGCCTGCATCTGCCGCCGGCCCTGGCCGGGGCGCCCGGCGCCGGCGGCCTCGTCAACCTCCCGGCGGCCGGGATCGTGCTGCTGCTCAGCGCCCTGCTGATGCGCGCCACCGCGGAAGCCTCCCTGGTCAACGGCCTGCTGGTCGCCTGCAAGGTCGCGATCATCCTGGCTTTCGTGGGTGTCGGCGTGGCCCATCTGCGTCCCGAACTCTGGCACCCGTTCGTGCCGGAGAATGCCGGGACCTTCGGCGCCTACGGCTGGAGCGGCGTGTTCCGCGGCGCCGCGGTGGTGTTCTTCGCCTTCGTGGGCTTCGAGACCGTGGCGACGGCCGCGGGCGAGTGCCGGGCGCCGCAGCGCGACGCGCCGGTCGGCCTGATCGGGTCGCTGCTGATCACCACGATCCTGTACGTGGCCATGGCGGCCGTCCTCACGGGACTCGTGCCCTATCGCGACCTGGACGTCGCCGACCCGGTCGCCAAGGCGGTCGACGTGATCGGCCTGACGGGCTTCGCCACGATCATCAAGGCCGGCGCCCTGATCGGTCTGACCACCTCGGCGCTGACCGCTCTCTACGGGCAGAGCCGGATCTTCTTCGCCATCGCCCGCGACGGGCTGCTCCCGAGGATCTTCTGCCGGGTCCATCCGGTGACGCGGGTGCCCGTGGCGAGCCAGCTGGTGATCGGCCTGTTCACGGCGGCCGTGGCGGGGCTCGTGCCCATCGACGTCCTGGGCGAGATCGTCAGTATCGGCACGCTCCTGGCCTTCTGCCTCGTCTGCGCGACGGTGCTGATCCTGCGCCGGACCGATCCGGACCGGGCGCGCCCGTTCCGCGTGCCGGCGGTGACCCTCATCGCCGGACTGGGGATCCTGTCCTGCGTCACGCTGATGGCGTCGCTCCCGGCCGACACCTGGATCCGCCTCGCGGTCTGGCTGGCGATCGGCCTCGCGATCTACGCCGGCTACGGCCGGCGGCACGGCCGGCTCAGCTGATCAGGTTGATGGTGGCCTGCGCGAGCGTCTTGATCGAGGCCGAGGCGCTCAGGCTCAATTCGTAGTTCCGGACCACCCGCTGGAGGTCGGCCGATTCGACCGCGACGTTGACGTTCGGCAGACGGACATAGCCGGTCGGGTCGGCCCCGGGATTGGTCGGGTCGTAGCGGGTGCGGAAGCCGGTGGTGTCGCGGACGATCCGGCCGACCGGGTCGCGGGGGCTGTCGGCCGCCACCGGGGCGAACACCGCGATCTTGCGGGCGTAGGGGGCACCGCCCGGGGTCGTCGGGACCGAATCGGCGTTGGCGAGGTTCTCGGAGATCGCGCGGATCCGCCCGCTCTGCACCTGCCGGCCGGCGGCCAGGGCGCCGGCGGCCGAGTTGAGGGCGCTGGTATCCGGCATGCGCGGGCCCTGTCGACGGCGAGGATCTGACCGAATCCTTGCCGAACAGCCTTAACCGGAAGTTAAGACGCCCGCGCGGAGAGGCTCAGCGCGTCCCGAAGATCCTGCCCGTCGGTCAGGCGAAGGCCGCGGCGGCGCAGCGCGGCCAGCATCGCGCGGTCGGGGAACGGGCAGTAGGGCAGAACGGGCTCGGACCGCCCCTCCGGCAGGGTTCCGCTCCGGGTGACGTCCTCGAGCAACCGGTCGAGCATCCCGCGCCCGTGGGCGTGGAGCGCCACCGAGGCCCGGGTCGCGGTGGTACCCTCGGGCAGCGCCAGCGCCTCCTGGGCGAGGATCGCGCCGGTGTCGATCGCGGCCGCCAGCCGGTGCAGGGTCATGCCGAACTGCCCGGGCCCGTCGGCCAGCGCGTGGATCGTCGGCACCGGGCCCCGGTGGCGGGGCAGCAGGCCGGGATGCCCGTTGATCCCGCCGAGCCGCGCCAGCCCGATGGTCTCGGGCTTCAGGATCTGGTCGAAATGGTAGGTGAGGATCAGGTCCGGCGCCGCGTCCCGGAGGGCCCGCGCGACGTCGGGACCGTTGACGTCGTCGACCGTCAGGGTCGGGACGCCGAGGCGGCGGCACAGGGTCCTGAGCGGCGTCGCCTCCGGCGCGTCGCCGCTGCCGGACGCCGCCTGGGTCAGGGGCGCCAGGGGCCGCAGCAGGTCCGGCAGGCCGAAATTGACCGCGAGGTAGGGCAGGATCCCGGGGCCGGAGCGCGCGAGGTGCCGCCGGATCTGCCCCGTGAGGCCGCCGCTCGACGGCCGCTCGGCGTTGGAGAGCCCGACCAGCGCGATGTCGGCCCGGAGATCGGCGACGAGCCGGCGCACCGCGCGGGCGTTCGGCAGCGCCTCCAGAACGAACAGCGCGATCCGGGGTCGCGCCATCAGCGCCGCTTCCGGCGCTGGAAACGGAAGGCGTAGAGGCCGGCCTTGCGGACGTTCTCGGGCAGGAGCAGCACGGTGCGCGCGAGCGCCGTGAGGATGAACGGGAACGCGATCACGTCGCGGTTGGCCGCGATGCCCTTGGCGATCCGCACGGCCGCCTCCTCGGCGCTGATCTCGAGTGGCCGCCAGCCCTTCAGCTCGCCGCCCATCGGCGTCTTCACGTAGCCCGGGGTGACGACGTTGACCTTCACGCCGCGGGGCGCGACCTTCTGGCGCAGGGCGAGACCGTGGGCGACGAGCGCGGCCTTGGCACCGCTATAGGCCGGCGCGTCCTGGAGCGGCGCGTAGGCCGCGAGCGACGACAGCAGCACGATCTGGCCGCGCCCGCGCTGGAGCATCAGCGTCAGGGCGGGCAGGATCACGTTGAGCGTGCCGGTGTAATTGATGTCGGCGGTCTCGAAGGCCACGTCCTCGGCCTCCACCTGCCCTTCCTGGTTGCCGCCGTTCACCGCCGCGTTGGCGATGACGAGGTCGAGGGAGGCCTCGGCATCCGACCGCTGGACCAGCGCCACGGTGGCGGCCCGGTCGCGGGTGTCGAGGCGGGCGGTCTCGACGGCGGCGCCGCTGGCGCGGCAGTCCCGGGCGACCGCCTCCAGCCGCTCGGCGTTGCGGCCGACGAGGATGAGGCTCGCGCCGGTTTGCGCGTAGTGGCGCGCCAGCGCGGCGCCGATGCCGCTCGACGCGCCGGTGATCAGAATGCGGGGCATGGGGCGGGTTACGCCGCCGCGCGGGGAAAGATCAAGGCCGGGAACGGCTCACCGGCGGTTAAACGCGCTTCAAAGGCCGCCGAATGGCGACGGCCCGGGAGCCGGGCGAGCCCGGTCAGTAGACCGGCGCGAGCTCGCCGTCGCGCTCGGCCGCCTCACTCACCGCCCGCGCCGCCGCCAGCATCGCGTCGGGGAGGGCGGCCTCCATCCGCGGTACCGAGCCGGCCACCGCGCGGTCGATCGCCTCCTTGGAGAAGAAGCCGCCGTTGACCTGGGTCCGGTGCAGGACCACGCGGCGGAAATCCGCCATCAGGTCCGTCTCCGGCGGCGTCGGATTCTTCCAGAAGCTGTCGAGGTCGCCCTGATGGGTCAGGCCGGCCATGTTGTAGATCGCGGTGCCGACCGCGTGGGTCGGGCAGCCCATCTCCAGGGACAGCATCCCCACCGTCGAGTTGACGATGACTACGCCGCGGGCGCCCTTGATCAGGGCCGGCAGGTCGCCGCCGTCGATGAAGTCGAGCCGGTCGCTGACGCCGTGGCGGCGGGCCGAGGCGCGGGCGAACTTGCGCCAGTTGATCAGGCCGCTGTCGAGCGGGTGCAGCTTCACCAGCAGCCGGGTCGGCGCCGACGAGCCGTCCGCGAAGGACTTGATCACCCGGTCCATGAAGCCCTCGACGCCGAGGAACGGCGAGTGGACCCGGATCTGGTAGTCGCTGTCGAGCTGCAGCGGCAGCAGGAAGTAGTCGCAGCCGACCGCGCGGTAGATCTCGTCGCAGCGCGCCGCCTCGCGGCGGGTATGCGCGCGGCGGGCGAACTTCTTGATCCAGCCCGCATACTCGGCCGCGATATGGGTCGGCCGGTGGCTGCGGAAATGGGGGAAGAGGTAGGGGAACAGGACGTTGGCGAGGTTGTAGCCGACGTCCCAGACGCTGCGCCGGGCCATGTCGCCCGTGGAGGGCATCGCCCGGCCGGGTTGCGGCAGGCGCCGCGCCAGGGCGCGGATCTCGGCGGCCGTCCGGGGGAGGGACGAGAAGCCGTTCACGCCGCCCAGCTCGCAGGTGATCCAGTTCGGGCGGATATAGCCCTCCTCGAACACGTGCACCCGCAGGCCGCGATACTCGGCGATCATGCGGGCCGCCTTGTGGAAAGGCCGGCAATCGCCGAACAGCACGATGTCGGTCACGCCCTCGCGGTCGAGATAGGCGTCGAGATACTCGCCCCAGGTCTCGCGGCGACCGCGGTAATTCTCGGCCTCGCCGCTCCAGAACAGCCAGTCGCCGGGGCAGAGATTGATGCGCCGGACAGAGTGTCCCCGCGCGCGCAGCGCCTGTCCGAGATCGGAGAAGAACGGCGTCGCGATGCCCTGCAGGAAGAGGAAGGTCGCGGGGCGGTCGCGGAGGGCGTCGGGGGCGGGCTGTTGCATTCCGCGGCGCTTCTGTCCTTGACCCTGGGCCGGATGAACCGAACCGGCGAGAGACTCTTGAGGTGGCACGGTGCCCGGCGAGCCCGCAATCCGAAGCCATGCCGCGGCATGGCGTTTCCGCGCCGGCGTGGCCCGTCTGCAACGGTCCCGCGTCTGCGGCCTAGCCTCCGGAATAGGCGGGCAATCGCGGCGACGATATGTCCAAATCCTTTCCAGGACGTGGCGACGGCGACGCGCGCTCAGGTTGTCCCCGCGTTGCATCACCATCCCATGCCGGCGAAAATGCGCTACAGGCCTGTTCCGCACCTCACCCGACCGGAGCCGGACGCACCGACCATGCCCGCAGACCCGACCCCGTCGCTCTACGCGACCGGCCGCACGATCCGCCGCCTGCGGGCGGAGATCGAGGCCGCGACGGGCCTCGCCTTCGGTCCGGCGCGCCCCGGCGCCGTCGGCGCGACTTGGGGCGCGGGGAGCCTCGCCGGGCGCCTGCTGGCGCTGACGGGGCGGCGCCGACTCGTGGTCGCGCCCGGGCCGCTCCTGAGCCCCTACGACTCGCCGGAGTCCGGCTTCGCATCCCTGCGGATCACCCTCGACGGGGTGCCCCTCGGCGGGGAGGGCGGCGTCCATTACCTCGACCCCTGGACCAGGGCGCCGATCGACCGCGCGACCTGCGCCGAGCGGGTGGCGTGGCTCGCCACGCGCTTCGCCGAGAACGACCGGCGGGTGGTCTATGTCGGGATGTCGCGCTGGAAGCGGCCCGCCCTCGACGTCCTGGGCGCGGGCCCCGCCGGCCGGCCGATCCACACCATGACCACCGAGGCCGCGATCGCCGCGGGACAGCGCCACGGCGGCCGCCTCCTCGCCTGGGCGACGCGGGCTCCCGGCCAGCTCGAGGAAGCCTGCGCGCGGGCCGGCCTGCCGCTGGCCCGCGTGGAGGACGGGTTCCTGCGCTCCGTGGGGCTCGGCGCCAGCCTGCAACCCGGCGCCTCCATCGTGGTGGACGACCTCGGCATCTACTACGACCCGCGCCGGGAGAGCCGCCTGCAGCGGCTGCTCGCCGAGGCCGACTTCACCCCGGACCTCGTCGCCCGGGCACGGCGCCTGCGCGAGGAGGTCGTGGCGCGCCGGCTCAGCAAGTACAATGTCGGCCTCGACGCCGCCGCGCTCGACTGGCCGGCCGGCCGGCGGATCGTCCTCGTGCCCGGCCAGGTGGAGGACGACGCCTCGGTGCGCCACGGCTCGCCGCTGGTCCGCTCGAACCGGGCGCTGCTGGAGGCGGCGCGGCAGCGCAACCCGGACGCGTTCCTGCTCTACAAGCCGCATCCCGACGTGGAGGCCGGGTTCCGTCCCGGCATCATCCCGGAGGCGGAGGCCCTGACCCTGGCCGACCGGATCGTGGGCGGCATCAGCATCGTCGACCTCCTCGACCGGGTGCATCACGTCGAGACCATGACGTCCCTCGCCGGGTTCGAGGCCCTGATCCGCGGCCTCACCGTGGCGACCCACGGCCGGCCGTTCTACTCCGGCTGGGGCCTGTCGGAGGATCTCGCGCCGGGCGCCGACCGCGGCCGCCGGCTGAGCCTCGATGAGCTGGTGGCCGGCGCCATGATCCTCTACGCGCGCTACCTCGACCCGGTGGCGATGAAGCCGTGCACGCCGGAACAGCTCCTCGACCGCCTCAGCGCGGCCCGGGCGGCAGCGCCGCGCAACGCCCTCTCCCTCGGCCGGACGGCCCACCTGGTGATGCGTGCCCGCTACGGCCTCCTCAATCCCGTCGTGCGGGCCCTGCGCAGCCGGCGCGGCGTCGGCCGCGAGGCCGGCGGCGGACCGCGCTAGGGCGCGGCGCGCGGCGCGAATCCGGTTCCGCGAGACCCTGATGTGACACCAAAGCGATAGCGCGCGCTGCTAGAGTCCGCCCGCAACCGCCCGCCCCGGGACCGTTTCCGATCATTCCGGATCAGGAACGGCTCGCAAGCCCTTGCTCCCGCGCGCTGTTTCCTGCCGGACCGGATGCCGGCGGCGAGCAGGCCCGCCCCACGCCGAGTGCCCGTGTCTTGACGACGTTCCTCATCGCCACCGGTCTCGCGCTCGCCGTGTGCCTCGCCCTGGAGGTGTTCGCGGGCGACTCGACCACCCGGGCGAGCCTCGCGCCCCGGGATCTCGGCCTGCGGCTGCTCGGCTACCTGCTGATCCTGCTGTTCTGGTTCGAGTTCTCCTGGCGGCCCTGGCTCGCGGGGCTGACCTGCGTGATCACCGTGGCGATCCTGATCGTCGTCAGCCGCGCGAAGCGCTCGGTGATCGGCGAGCCGCTGCTGTTCAGCGATTTCGCCCTGCTGCCCCAGGTGCCGCGGCATCCGCAGCTCTACTACATCCCGCCCCTGTGGGACCCGCGCATCGCCGTGCCGGTCCTGCTCACCGCGGCGTTCACCGCGCTGTGGTACTGGATCGAGCCGAGCGTGCTGCCCGCCGCGACCCTGCCGCGGGTGCTGGCGATGCTCGGCCTCCCGCTCGCGCTCTGGCTGCTGGTCAAGGCCGCCCCGCGGCCGCCGCTCGCCCGGCTGATCGCCCGCTGGTTCCCCGAGCCCGACCTGGAGGCCGACGTGACCCGGGTCGGCCTCCCGGCGAGCCTCCTCGGCTACACCGCCCGCGCGATGGCGGGCGGCGTGCCGGTGCCCGCGGCGCCGACCCTGCCGGAGGGCCCGGGCGACGATGTCGTCGTGGTGATCCAGCTCGAATCCTTCGTCGATCCGGAGCGGCTCGGCGGCGCGAAACTGCCGGCGATGGACCTGTTCAGAACCCGGGCCGCGCAGTACGGGCGCCTGCGGGTTCCGGCGCACGGCGCCTACACGATGCGCAGCGAGCACGCGGTGCTCACAGGCCGTCCGTCCGAGAGCCTCGGCTTCGGCCGCTACGACCCCTACACGTCCCGCAGCGGCGACGAGCCGACGAGCCTCGCCCGGCTCGCCGGGAGTCGGGGCTACGGGACCCTGTTCCTGCACCCGTTCCACCGCGACTTCTTCCGCCGGGCGCGGGTGATGGAGGCCTTCGGCTTCGCCGATCTCGTGATGGGCGAGGCGTTCGCGGAGGCGCCGCGCGTCGGGCCCTATGTCGGGGACGTCGCCCTCGGCGCGCGCCTCCTCGCGGAAGTCCGGGCCCGGCGCGCGCCGCTGTTCCTGTTCTGCGTGACCATGGAGAACCACGGCCCCTGGAAGCCCGGGCGGCTGCCGGGCATCGACGATCCGCAGGCGCAGTACCTCCATCACGTCGCCAATACCGGGCGGATGGTCGAGGATCTCGTCGCGGGCCTGGACGCCGTCGCCCGCGAGCGCGGCCAGACCATCACGCTCTGCGTGTTCGGCGACCACGCACCGTCGCTGCCGAGCTGCAAGCCGGGCTTCGGCGGGCGGACGACCGAGTACGCCCTGTTCCGCTTCGGCCGCCCGCAGGCGGTCCCGCGCCGCGCCGACATCGCCGCCGACGAGCTCGGTCGGGCGCTCCGCGGGGCCCTCGCGACGGCACCTGCGGACATCGCCGCGGGGACATGATACGGTTAAGCTTGCGCGGCATAAGCGTGGCCGTGCCACGCTGGTGACGCATTGCCCGCGGATAGCGCGACCGTCCGCACGGCGGCCGCCGCACCGGCGCGGTCGTTAAAGCGATCGCAGCGTTTGGCGGTCAAACTGGGTATCCCGGCCCGGGCCAGCGATGGCGCGGGCTCGGCGAGGAGAAATCTTTGTGATGCTGCGTAAGACGGCGTGCACCGCCCTGATGGCCGCCCTCGCGGCTGGATCTGCCGGCGGCTGCACGTACATGCCCGCGGCGGGTCCGACGGCGAGCGCGATCCAGGCCGGGGCCGAGGTCGCCACGGCTGACGGCGGGATCCTTGCCCGCTACGAGATCATCGACGTCACGCCCTCCGTGGTCGAGGCCCTGCGCGGCCGCCCCCTCGACAGCCTGCTCGCCTCCTTCGGCGACCATCGCCCCTCCTCCGAGCCGGTCATCGGCATCGGCGACATGGTCTCGGTCTCCGTCTGGGAAGCCGGATCCGGCGGCCTGTTCTCCGGTCCGCTGGTCGCCGACCGCTTCTCCGCCGGATCCAAGTCCGCCCTCATCCCCGAGCAGCCCGTCGGGCGCGACGGCGCCATCTCGGTGCCCTATGCCGGCCGCATCAAGGTCGCCGGCCGCCGCACCCAGGACGTCCAGGCGCTCATCGAGAACGAGCTCGCCGGCAAGGCCATCCAGCCCCAGGTGCTGGTCTCGGTCACCCGCCCGATCTCCCAGGCCGTCACCGTCACCGGCGAGGGCGCCGCCGGCGCCCGCCTGCCGCTCTCGGGCCACGGCGACCGCATCCTCGACGTCATCGCCGCCGCCGGCGGCAACCGCGCGCCGGTCAACGAGACCTTC